>DASUWY010000055.1 GCA_036378175.1 Thermoleophilaceae bacterium | reverse complement strand
GCTCACCTCCTCTCGCCGGGGAGGAAGCAGGGCCTCGGACTACGCGGCGCCACCCAACTACGGAGTCGTGGGCGGCGCGGGCGTGAGCCTGCGTGCCTGCGGGAAAGTCACTAGGCGTCCGCGGCTTTCGTCCCAGAGCTTGAGGCGCACGGCTCGCAGCCCGTCCAGGAGCGTCAGCGTGGGCACCTGACGGAAGATCGGGTTGTCGTCGTGCGCGCGCTGGAGGTTGTAGTTGGGGATGCGCGCGTTGAGGTGGTGCACGTGGTGGAAGCCGATGTTGCCGGTGAAGAACTGGAGCACGCGCGGGAGGCGCAGGTAGGAGCTGCCGCGGAGCGCCGCGTCGGCGTAGTTCCAGCTGTCGGCGCTCTCCCAGTAGGCGTCTTCGAACTGGTGCTGAACGTAGAACAGCCAGATGCCTGTCGAGCCGGCGAGCAGCGCGGCCGAGCCCTGCACCAGCAGGAACTGCCACCAGCCTATGGACCAGCAGAGCGCGCCGACCAGCAGGGCGAGCGCCAGGTCGGTGCCGAGCACGCTGCGACGCATGCGTGGGCGCGCGTCCCGCGCGACGATGCGTGGCCCCACCACCATCGCGACGATCGGCCCCAGGCCGAACATCACCACCGGGTTGCGAAGCAAGCGGTAACCAATTCGCCCGCGGCGAGAGAGGGCGTGATACTCGGCCACCGTCAGGGTGCGAATGTCCCCCGTGCCGCGGCGATCGAGGTCCCCCGAGGTGGCGTGATGGACGGCATGGTCATGCCGCCAGCGAAGGAACGGGGCGTACACCAGCAGCCCGAGCGCGACGCCCAGCCACGCATTGGCGCGCCTCGATGGCAGAAGCGAGCCGTGCGAGCAGTCATGGAAGAGGATGAACACACGCACGAGGAACCCCGCCGTCGGCACCGCAAGCGCGAGCGTGAGCAGGTAGGACACGTCGAGCGACAGGTACATCAGCACCGACAGCGCGAGGTACGGCACAACCGAGGTTGCGATGTCCAACAAGCTGCGACCTAGGCGCGGCCGGGCGTACGGGGCGAGAAGCTCCCGCCAAGAAGCGCTCTGCACGACCGGCTCGGGCCCCGCCGCAGCGGCAGTCGACGGACTCATTGCCCCTCCCTTTGGTCCACGACTCCGGTGCGCAGGAGCGCCCTGGCTCGAGTCCCTTGTAGCTAACTGCCACTGTACTCGCCCCTGTCCTCGCGTTTTCGGCCGGTGAGGCGTAGGCTGGGGTTGGTCGCCGACCTTACCCCCGGGGCCCCAGCGGTGACGACTTGCCGCTGACCCACCCCGTTGGCAAGAGCCGGAATCTGACTTCATCGCGGGCCGGACGTCGGGACAGCTGGGTCGCCGCTAGACGGAACGCGAGGAAGGAGCCGGACCTCATGCCTCACTTCGTCTGCCCCCGGTGCGCGTCTTTGGGCTACAGCGCCGCCGGCGAGAGCAGCTGCCCGAACTGCGACGCGCCGCTGCGCCGCGCCGACCAGCTCCACACGGGCGTCCCGCGCGCCGAGTCGATCACCGAGCGGGCATGCTCCGCGCCCCGGGAACCCGGACGCTTCGTCAGAGACGCGCCCATCGGCATCCCGGAGGGGAGTCTCGAATGAGCGTGTTGATCTTGGACGAGATCCGCCGGCGGATGCGCCACGGTGACTCGATCGATGACGTCGATCTCGAGCTGATCGAGCGCACCGGCCTTAGCCCCGACGAGAAGGCCGCGCTGTGGCTGTACGCCTGGTCGTTCGTACCGCGCCGGCAGCAGCGGGCATCCGCGGAGTTGCATCTACGACTGGTGACGCCGCGAGGTTGATGCGGGCGGCGCCGGCGGTCACTCAATTCTCGACCTAGACTTGTGGTTAGCAGTTAGCCGCCCCGCCGGGTTCATTTTGTGTCCTTCGATCTTGCGGCGCGTTCTTCCTCAGAGGAGGCCACGAGAGGAGGCTGGCATGACCAGCCCCAAACGCAAAGACCTGGAGACAGGGCCGCGCGCGGCCGCGATCTCGAACGCGATGGTGCAACTCCTCCACGACTACAGCGGACGCGGCCCGACCCGCGCGCGCACCACGATCGGCGACGACCTGGTCGTCTGCGTGCTCGCGGACACGCTCACGAAGAGCGAACGCAAGCTCGTTGACGCCGGCGAGGAACGGCTCGTGCTCGAGCAACGCAGCGCTCTCCAGCGCCTGATGCGAGATCAGGCAATCAGTGCCGTTGAAGTCCTCAGCGGCCGCACGGTGATCGCGTTCATGAGCAACAACCACATCGACCCCGACCTCGCGGTCGAAACGTTCGTGCTCGTACCGCCTGCCGGCGAAGAAGCAACAGACAGCTGATCGGGATTACCGTCATGGACGAACGCGAACGCGAACGCGCGATGCGGATCCAGGACCTGGAACGCGAGGATCGCTACCACCGGGAGCGCTATGCCCTCTACCGAGCGAAGGTGTACGGCCCGCGAGCGACCAGCCCCGCTCGGCTGCGAGCATTGAGGCTCGCCTCGGAGGCCGCCGAGCGGAGGCTCAGGCGCGCCCGCGAGCAGGCGAACCCGGCGCCCTAGCAAAGGCCGCGCGATCGGCGTATCGTGGGATGCGCCGGGGCGGTGACGCCTCCCGGACGGCCGCCCCGCCGGACGGAGGGTTGCGGCACCACCAGGCGCCGGCAGCGCGGCTGACCTCTTCACTGGCCGACAATCCGGAGAGGCAGGCAGAAGCCCGACCAGCGCCACCGCTTCCGCCCCGGCCCCTAAACCCGCTTGACGCCAGACCGACGTCTGATTGCCTCTGGAGGGACTAGACTCGGAGGATCAACGGTCACTCGCCGCTCTAGCGACACCGCTTCGCGCAGGGACCCCGCCGGCAGAAGCCTTCGGCGACCTCACGGACAGTCTCGTCCTCAGCAGGTGGAGAGCCACTCTCGATGAGAGCCATTCCCAGACGCCGAGGCGGCCGGGAAGGCGCTCAAGGAGGTATCTCATGTCCCGCCATTCCGCTCCCGCGCTGAGTGACTCGCCGATCCCTGGGGTGCTCCCGGGTTCGACCCACGTTCACGAGCCGGGCGCCGAGCCGCAGGCCCCGGTACAGAGCACCCGCACTGGGGAGTCGCGGGGCGGTCGCGTCCGTCGCAAGGCGCACCGCGGGCGTCTTCATCTGTACGCGTTTGGGGCCGTCGCGCTGCTCGCATATGTGATCGCGCTGGGCGCCGTGAACACCCGCGACGTGAAGGTGGACTTGGTGTTCGGCAGCTCATCAGTCTCGCTCGTATGGTTGGTGCTGTTCGCCGCGATCCTCGGCTGGCTGCTGGGGATCCTGATCACGACTGTGTTCCGCTGGCGCACCCGCGCCCCGCGCGCATCGTGAGGAGCTTGCGACAGCTCATTGGCGAGGGCGTGGCCGCGCCCCGAGAGCGTCCGTCCGCTTCGCGGGCGAACGGGGATCTCGCCGGGGTCAATCGCGCCTGGCGGCGCAAGATCGTGTCCCATGCCGCGGGCCTGCGGCCGCACGTTGACCCGAGCCATGACCACCTCCGCGGCTCGGAGGTGGCGGCGGTCACGCTGGTTCAATACGGCGACTACCAGTCCCCTGCCTGCATCGCCGCGGCGGGCGAGGTTGTGCGGTTGCGGGAGCGCTTCGACGGTAAGTTGCGCTTCGTCTTTCGCCATTTCCCACTCGGCGACGCGCACGCATTTGCCCTGCCCGCCGCTGAAGCCGCCGAAGCCGCCGGCGCACAGGGCCGCTTCTGGGAGATGCACGACCTGATCTACGGAGGGCAGCAGGGCCTCGAGCCGGCGCGGCTACGCCGCCTCGCGGAGAGACTCGAGCTCGACCTCGACCGCTTCGACCACGAGCTGGCGAGCGAGACACACCTGCGTCACGTCATGGAGGACTTCCAGAGTGGCGTCGACAGCGGTGTCAACGGCACTCCCACGTTCTTCATCAACGAGGATCGACTCGATTGGGACTTCGAGACGTCAACGCTCGAGCGCGCAATCGAACGGGCGGACCGAGGCGTTTGAGGGTCCCGTGCCGTCCACGCTGAGGAAACGCGCCGAGTCGAAGGCGTCGCGCATGATGCGAGTCGATGCCGCCCGTGATCGGCTGGGGGCGCCCGACGCGGCGCCCGTGCCCGACGCGCCCGCTCCGAAGTGTCACGTCCTCGGCGACGGCGCGACGGACTTCAGCGGCGAGACGGTTGAGCGCCTGCTTGCGCGCGGGGAGTTCTTCTGGCTCGACCTCTACCGGCCGGACGCCGCAGACTTCGAGATCCTGCGCGACGTCTTCAAGTTCCACCCGCTCGCCGTCGAGGACTCCGAGCACTTCAACCAGCGTGCAAAGGTGGACGAGTATGAGGACTTCGTCTTCATCGTCGTCTACGGCGCCTCGTCGGACAGGGACCGTTTGGTCGAGGTGCATTGCTTCTACTCCGGCCGCTTCCTGGTGACTGTGCACCGGGACGACTGTCCTGCCTTCGCCGAACTGCGCGGGCGCTACGCCCAGTTGCACGAGCCGACACCCCGACCGTCGCTTTTGCTCTATCGCGTCGTCGACGGTCTGATCAACAGCTTCTTCCCGATCCTGTCCGCCTTCGACGATCGCATCGACGAGCTCGAGAACCAGATCTTTCTGAGGACCAGCGACGATCAGCTCCAGGAGATCTTCCAGATGAAGCGACTGCTGGTGGGTATGCGCAAGGCGGTCAGCCCGCAACGCGACGCGTTCGCAAACCTGACCGGCCGCACGGCCGAACTCCCCGGTTTCGCGACAGAAGACGAGCATTACTTCCGGGACGTCTACGACCACCTGATCCGAATCAGCGAGATGATCGACAGCTATCGGGACCTTCTGAGCAGCGCTCTTGACGTCTATCTCTCGACTGTCTCGAATCGCCTCAACGCCGTGATGAAGCAACTGACGATCATCGCAACCGTCTTCCTACCGCTCACCTTCATCACCGGCTTCTTCGGCCAGAACTTCGGCTGGCTCACGGGCCACATCCGGAACTGGGGCACGTTCGTGGGGCTCGGGCTCGGCACCGAGCTGCTCGCGATCGCGCTCCTGTTCACGCTCTTCAAGCGCTGCGGCTGGTTCTGACACACGCGCTCAGCGGGGCGGCGGCAACTCCGTGGCGACGGCGGCGCTGTAGGCGCCGCCCTCGTCTAGCCAGCGTTCGGCGTCGAAGTCGTCGCGTGGCGCCGCGGCCCGACGTGCGGCCAGATCTACCGGGAGGCCCGCCACCTTATGACGGTCGAACCGAGCTGAGCCGGCCCCGTCGCGCATCCGGCGAGCGGCGTTTTGGGCATCTTTGTAGGACGCGAAGCACGGCGACAGCGCCAGCTGCTCCCCGCTCAAGGTCACGATCGCCCAACGGTGATCGCCATTGTTGTCCTCGAAGATGAGGAATTGCAAGTCGCTCGAGCGACCTCCACCGCCGGAGATCCTTCGAGGGGCTCGAGCCTTTGTCGTTGCGGTGGCCATTGCCAACCGCCTCTCTGCCCCTCTGATGAAGTGAGCGCACCGAAAGCGAGAAGGGCGGGGCTCACTGAGCGCGTTACTAATCTATCACTTTTCCGACCCGTTAAGTCAGAAATATCAGCGGCACGCCGAGCCCAACTACACTCGCATTAGCTGGTCACCCGCCGTGAGCACAGTCTCGTCGGAGGTCCGGCCAGCACGGGGATGCCGACCGCCCGCACATGGCCGACAGGAACGGCGCTTCACGCTGGCTATATGGCGATCGCGCACAGGCGCTGGTGCCGAGGCAGCGGGGCGCGGAGTTCCGCGCCGGCGAACCCGGCGGGAAAGGCCGACATGATCGGCTTCTATGTAATCAAGCAGTACGAGCGCGGTGTCCAGTTCCGACTCGGGCGCGTCAAGGACGGTGCGCGCGGACCCGGCGTGATCTTCGTGATCCCGCTAGTCGACCGCGTGCATCGTGTCTCCCTGCGGATCGTCACGATGCCGATCGAGTCGCAGGGCATCATCACGCGCGACAACGTCAGCGTCGGCGTCTCGGCGGTCGCCTACTACCGGATCGACGACGCGGTCCGCTCGGTCGTCGCGATCGAGAACGTGTCGGCGGCGATCAACCAGATCGCCCAGACCACCCTGCGCGCGGTCGTGGGACGCCACACCCTCGACGAGACGTTGTCGGAGACCGACAAGATCAACGAGAACATCCGCGAGATCCTCGACGTCCAGACTGAAGAGTGGGGCGTCAAGGTCACGGTCGTCGAGCTCAAGGACATTCAGCTGCCCGACAGCATGCAGCGCGCGATGGCTCGCCAAGCCGAGGCCGAGCGCGAGAAGCGCGCCAAGATCATCGCCGCCGAGGGGGAGGCGCTCGCCGCCGGCGAGCTGGGACGGGCGTCCGACATCATGATGGACCACCCGTTGGCGCTCCAGTTGCGCAACCTTCAGACCATGGTCGAGATCGGGGTCGACAAGAACTCCACGATCATGTTCCCCGCCCCGCTGATGAGCACGATCGGGGAGATCGGCGCCTTTCTCAGCCGCGAGGCAGCGGCCGCAGTCATTGGCGCGGGGTCTCCCGTCCCCGCTCCCCCGGTCAGCGCAGCTACCAAGCCGCACCCGAACGGCAACCCCGGCCACAGCTGAGTAGAGGACCCGCCGACCGCCCCCCGCGGGCGCGCATCGGCGCGCCCGCGAGCGGCGTGGGGCACGGCCGTCACGCCGATGCGATCTGGCGGCTCGACTGCGACGTGCGTGCCGAGTAGCGTTCAGGTCGCGGCGCGGCGGACCCGCGCACCGGGCCGGCACGCGCCGGGACGGGCTCGAGGACGCAGCGCCGACTTGAACACGCTCAAGCCTGGGCCTAACATCTGCCCCCGGGGGTCATTGGTCGATGGAAGAATCGCACGACGACAAGACGCTCGGGGACGCACGGGCGGAGATCGCCACCCGCATCGTGCAGCTGCAGAGCGAGTACTACGGCAAGGGCCCCACCAAGGCCAAGGCCTACATCAGCGAGGACATCGTCGCAGTGGTACTCGAGGAGACCTTCACCAAGGCCGAACGCACCCTCGTCGCGCGCGGCGAGATCGAGGCGATCCAGCAGATCCGCCGCCGCTTCCAGCAAGCGATGGCCGCCGAGTTCAAGAGCATCGTCGAGCAGGCCACCGGCCGCGTCGTAAGAGCCTTTCTCAGCGAGACAAACCTCGAGGCGGACGTGTCGGTCGAGTTCTTTCTGCTCGGCGACCGGCGCACGGACATGCGCGGCTTCGAGCCCGACACCTAACGGAACCGCGGGGCCGCCGAAGCGATCAAGCGGTAACCGCTATGGTTGACCGAAGGTTCAGATCGCGCGCCAGTCACCCCTCTTCTCCCGTGCGACTCCAGCAGAGAGGGCAGAAAGTTGGTCGCGATGACGGGTTACGAGCACGACAGCGCCCTGCAGCGGTTGGACAGCGCGATGGAGGAACAGGCTCACTTCCGCGCTCGCTACGCCGCCGCTATCGGTACGGCTGCTGAGCTCAGCGCCTACTCCAGGCTGCGCGCGGCCGGCGAGCAAGTCGCGGCGCGGGGAGCTTGGCTCAAGTGGGTCGATGACGAGCACTATCGGGGTCTCGGGGCAGGACCGTTCTCGCTACGTGCTGAGAACGACGCGCGCGGCGGCACCGCCGAGGGAGTTGCGCCGGCACAGAGAAGGCGGCGTCGCTCAGGCCGGCCGCAAGCCGGCCCTAGTAGTCCTACTAGGCAACATCCAGCAAGCGCACCGGAGATGGTGCTGTGGGTGTCCAGTCAGGCGAGCGTGCCGGGCGGCAGCACGTACCGCAGCGGCGGCCGTGGCCCTGAGCGACTTCGGTCGACTAACCGGGCGCCATACAGCCCCGTTGAGGCCGACTCGGCCGCCGCCTCCGGCTCCCCGTGATGCGCGACGATCCAAGCCACCACCGCAGACGAGTCCGACCCCGCGGCCAGGATCGCGGCGCGCTCGATCACATCGCCACCAGAGCGGTGCGGACGAGACAGGCTGGTGACCAGGGCTCGGATGGCGTCTTCGTCCACGGACAGAGCGTAGGCCACTCCGCGACGAGTGGCTAGACAAGCCAACGGGACGGCGCAATCCAGGGAGACGCCTGGAGTCACTTGCCGAGGCCGCGAGGTTGGGCCACCACGCCGAGGGGGTGGTCGTATGCTGCCGCCGTGCGCGCGCTCCTGGAGGACGGGCCTATGCGAGGCGAAGAGGTAGAGGTGGAAGCCGTGGAGGGCCGGCCGCCGAAGACGATCGACGTGCCAGATGAGGAGGGCGGCGTCTGCCGTTATGGCCTGACGGAGTGGACCCAGGAGGGCATGACGGCGGCCTACACATTTCTCTACGCCGTTTAGCCCGCTCTCGCCGGAGCACCCCCCGGGCAATCGGCGAAAATTCCGACTTTGGGTGGGCGGATCGCACGTGAGAAGAGGATGCCCGGCGCGCGATTGATCGAGCTCCCACGGTAGCGGGTTGGGTCGCGCTGGTTCGGTTGGTCGAGAACACCCGCGATGCTTGTCGGCTTGGCGTTGGCGTTGGGCTCGGCGCTTGGTACGAACCTCGCGTTCCTGTTCAAGCAGCGCGGGGCGGTACTGGCGCCGCACGTGCGTGCGCGTCACCCACTGAAGAGCGCCGTGGGGTTATTTCGCTCCCGCTGGTTTTCGCTTGGCTGGGGCGTGGCCGTCGTGGTGTGGGGGCTTCACGTGGGTGCGCTCGCGCTCGCGCCGCTGTCGATCGTTCAGGCCGTGCTCTCGGGCGGGTTGGTGTTTCTCGCCGTGCTCGCCGAGCGCTATTTCGGGTTCAAGCTCGGCCGCCGGCAGTGGACCGGCGTGATCGTCACCGCCGCCGGGCTCGCGGTGATCGCCGTCACGGGCGGGTCGCACACGAGCGCAGTGCGTCACTATTCGCTCGCGGCGCTGATCGCTGTGGAGTGCGGCGTTTTCGCGCTCGGCGCCGCGCTCATCCGGATCTCGATGCGCGCCAGGTTCGGCCCCGCTGCGGAGGGACTGCTGCTCGGCGTTGCGGCCGGCGTGCTGTTCGGTGTTTCTGACATCGCCTTGAAGTACCTCACGGAGGCGTTGCACGGGGGGTTGGACGGGCTCGTCAGCGAGTGGACCGCGGTGGCGGTCGCGGCTTCGGTGCTGGCGTTCTATGCGTCGGCTCGCGGGCTCCAACTCGGTCCGGGGGTGGCGGTGATCGCGTTCACCTCGGTTGCCGCCAACCTCGCCGCAGTCACGGGCGGCGTCCTGGTCTTCCGCGACCCGATCGGGATCGGCGCGCTGGCGATCGTCGCACGCGTGATCGCGTTCGGGCTCGTGATCGCCGGGGCGGCATTTATGCCAGCCCCAATTCGAGCCGGCCGGGCGCCTCGGCCCTAGCACCGCGTCCGGGTAGATTTCGGATGGCACAAACGCGAGACGAGAGGCTTATGCGATGACCGATCAGCAGCCGCAATCAGAGTGGAACGTCGCCGAGTGGCACAGCAAGATGCTGGTTGACCGGGACGGGGAGAAGATCGGCAAGCTCCAGGACGTCTACGTCGACGTCGAGACCGACGAGCCGCAGTTCGGCACCGTCAAGGAGGGCTTCATCGGCCGCCACCTGACCTTCGTGCCGCTCGGCGGCATCAAGGTCGGCCCCGACGAGCTGCAGGTGCCGGTATCCAAGGAGCAGGTGAAGTCCGCTCCCAACATCGAGCAACACGGCGAGGAGCTCTCTCAGGCCGACGAGTCTGCCCTCTACCACCACTACGAGCTCAACTACACCCCGCCGGGAACTGAGAGCGGACGCCGGCTAGCCCGCCGCTGACGCCTGACCGCCACCACCGACTGGCCGGCCCGTCAACGCTAGACTCAGTCTGTCGCCATCGCTCGGGGTCTCTACTCCTTCTTCCTTCGTGCGTGATCAGAGAAGGAAGCCTTGGAGGGCTGGATGACGCCCACAACCGTACCGCCGCGCAACGTCCTTGCGGACCCCCGACCGCCCCGACCTTCCGCACGCGAACTAGGTCGCATACCCGGGGCCAGCACGGCCTTGCAGCGTGCCCGACTTGAGGCGCGCGGGCTCTCGGTTTGCCGCGGCTGCGGGCTGGTGTTGCCGCTGCATAGCGGCCCAACGCATGCTTACGTGGGGGCCTCGCCGGCATGCTGGTCGCTGTATGGCCAGCTGCCGACTGCGTTCGGGGTGACGGCCGTGGGCGACACCGTTCGCCGACTGGCGCTCGACACCTACGCCGTTCAGCATCCGGGGACGCCGCAGATGCGTTCGGTGCAGTCGGTCGCGATCCACGCCATGGGACTGTGCGTACTCCTCGAGCGTGGCGCGCAAGATCGGCGAGTCATGCCGGTGCTCGGCTTCCGGCGGACTCTCAGGGCTCCCGCTCTGTACTGGTTGGACCCGCCTTGCCCTAACGGCACTCTGACGATCCAGGGCGTCTTGGGTGCCGAGCGAGCGGAGAACTACGCCATGGCAGTCGAGACTTGGGCCGCCAACGTATGGGCCGCCTGGCAGCCACACCACAACACCATCCGGGGATGGCTCGATTTGACCTAGGTTCGACCGCTTCGACGTGAGTCGTGCTGAAGATCGGCTGGTTCTCCCGCGTCTCGGCGTGCGGCGTACAGGGCACCGTCGGCACGCGCGGTGAGCTCGTCGAGCGTGTCCCCGTCCTCAAGCGCCGCCAGCCCCATACTCACGGACGCCCGCGGGTTCCTCTCCGTCAGATTTCTGGCCACCTCGTCAAACCGCCGCCGGGCGCCCTCGAGATTGGTGGCCGGGAGCGCGCAGAGGAACTCGTCGCCTCCGTAGCGGACGACAAGGTCATAAGACCGCAGCCCAGTTCTCAGCGCCACGGCCACGTCGCGGAGCAGCTGATCGCCGGCAGCGTGGCCCTCCGCGTCATTGGTCACCTTGAGACCGTCGACGTCGACGAAGGCGAGGACGAGCCGCCCATCCGAGCGGCGGACCCGGTCGACCTCCAGCTGGAGATCGACCACGCCGCGGTCGCGTCGAAGCGCTCCGGTCAAGCCGTCAACGCCCGCATGCCTGCGGTCGTGCTCGGCTTGGCGCCGATCGCGTCCCGCCCGCTCACGATCACGCGATGCCTCGGCCCTGTCGTGAGCTGCCTCCTCGCGGTCGCGGGCTGCCTGCTCGCGCTCGCTCGTCGAGAAGCGTCTGCTCGACCGTTCACGCTCGTCGGCCGCGCGGTCGCGGGTTTCCGCCGCCCGGTCGCGTCTCTCGGCCGCGCGGTCGCGCTTATCGGCCGCGCGGTCCCGCCTGTTAGTCGTCAAGCGCGCCTCCGCCACATCAGTCAACTCTCCGACGACTGTAGCCGCCGCGGCTACGCACCGGCCTTCACCGAGGGGCGGAGGCGAATCGGCCACTCGGGTAGCGCCGTCGGCTTTGGATCAGCGCGTGGTTGAGGATGGCGTCGTCGTCGTCTACGCGGGCGACCACGGCGACCTTGCTCCAGGCGCCCGGATGCACGACACGCTCGTTGTAGAGCTGGGTACGGAAGCGTTCGGTGTAAACCGCGGGGAGCGGATCGCCGGCACTGTACATCCGCCGCCCGCCGTCGCTGCCGCGGATGACCGCGACGAGTTCGCGGGTCTTGGCGTAGTTGTCAGCCGCGAGGAACTCGACCAGCGGTTGCTGCGGCGCTCCGCTGCTGAGGAAGGCGACGACGTACTTGCGGTCACGGCCCCAGCGGTTCTTGCGAACCGTCTCGCCGAGCCCGACCTGCACAGCACCCTCTGCGCGTGTCGTGCCGACGAACACCCGATAGCGGGAATAGCGATCGCGCCCCTGCGGCCACCGGTATGACTCGCCCTTCCGCTCCCGCACGACCCGCCAATCCTCCGGAAGGTCCGCAGATTCCCCAGGATCCCGGCGAGCGTCTCCTTCGACTGCATTGTCCGCATCGACGTAGTTGATGGTCGGATTGTCGAAGCCGGCTCGTGAGAGCTGGCTCAGTAGCGGTCCGAGCTCCCGATCCGGAACATGCTGCACGGTGACCGAAAAGGGGCACATCGCCCTCGATTCTACAGTCCCAACGTAGAGCCACTTAACTACGTAAGGAAACGTTAGTTAGAAAGTCTGCTAGTGTTCGCCATGCGCAGGACCCTCACGACAGCGTCGGGCGCACCAAGCCCCCTCGACCGTCACTCCTAAGCGCCACAGGAGGACTCAACCGAGTCCTCCGCCCCTGAGAAGAGAGTTGGAACCACCAATGTTTGCCACGATTCGACGCTACGAGTCAGTCGACCAGAGCCGCGCCAACGAGCTTGCCAAGAAGGTCGACGAGGGCCTCCTCCCCAAGCTGAGCGAGTTGCCGGGCTTCGGCGGCTACTCCCTGATCGACACCGGTAACGGCGTCATTAGCTCGGTCGCCTTCTACGAGACCTCGGCGCAGGCCGACGAGTCGACGAAGGTCGCGGCCGACTGGATACGCGGAGAGGAGCTCGGCAGCGCCCTCCCGAATCCCCCGAAGATCACCACCGGCGAGGTCGTCGTGCACCAGGCCAGGGAGCTCGTCAAGAGCTAAGCCTGCAAGCCGGTCAAGTGCCAGAGAGAAGGCCCGCATGTGCGGGCCTTCTTCATTAATGCCACGCCCGGCCAGTCCGGATCGCTGTCAAGTCCGGAGCCTGAAGAGGAGACCTCAGCTCCCCGGCACCCGGATAGACACATTTCGGACACATCAGAACGGAAAAGCTGGTCTGGCTCAGGGGTGTGTAGTCGCGAGCTCTCGCGAGAAACTGGCAGGTTTCCAGGACTTTTGATGGTAAGGAGGGGGTCATCGGTTCGAGTCCGATAGTCGGCTTCAGCTTTTTGCCTGCTCAGCCGTTTTTCTGCTGGCGTGCGGGATCTCGGACGGCTCGTTTGGTGTCCACGCAGTGTCCACTTGGTGGACGTTGCGCGCTTCGGCGGCTTGGTAGCTGTCGAGCAGCTTGATCGCGTGTTCGCGGCCGTCGCGGGCGAGGTGGCCGTAGTGGCGGTCGATCATGGCCAGGCTCGTGCCCATGTAACGGGAGAGGTCGAAGGTGGAGACGCCGGCGCGGAGCGCGAAGGTCGCGAAGGTGTGCCGCAGGTCGTAGACCCGACGCGGCGGCGCGATCCCGGTGGCCTTCTGGGCCGGTTTCCAGCTGCGGTTGCGGAAGTTGTGCAGGTCGACGTGGGCCCCGCGCGCGGATGGGAACGGGAGCGCGCACTCCGGGCTGGCCGGTAAGTTCTCAAGCGCGGCGAGCGCGATCGCCTGGAGCGGAACGGCGCGCACGCTCGCCTTTGTCTTCGGCGGTTTGACGCGCCCGTTTCTGAGCGTGCGGCGGACGTACACGACCTGGCCCTCGCGGTCGATGTCTCTGTGCTCGAGCGCCAGCCACTCGCCCGGGCGGAGCCCGGTGGCGGCGGCGAACAGCACCATCGCTCCGTAAGGCGGCGGGAGCTCCTCGGTGAGCGCGTAAAGCTGCTCCCACGAGTCGAACGGTCGCTTCTCGGTGTAGCGGCGTTGCGGGTTCTCGACGCCGAGCTTGGCCGGGTTGACATCGAGCAGTCCCCAGCTGACCGCGCGCGCGAGCACCTGGCGCAGCGCCTGCGTCGCTTCGAAACGATGCCCCGCCGGGACGGTCATCCGCCACGCCGCAATCGCCGGTGAGCGGAGCTGCGAGAGGCTCTGCTCGCCGAAGACGCGCACCGCCTTGGCGAGCAGCCAGCGCAGCTTCTCGATCGTCTCCGGCTCGCCCTCGTGCTGCGCCACATAGACGTCCACAAATTCGGCCAGCGTCGGAGACTCAACCAGACCCTGCTCGCGCCGCAGCTGCTCGAGCGCCCGCTCGAGCGCCTCCGCCGCCGCCCGCTCGGACTCGAACCCGCCACGTTGAACGCGCTTGGAGCCACGCCCGCCATCCCGATACCGATACGCCCACCGCGTCCCATCCCTACCCTCGCCGGCGAGCGGAAACACCTGCCCGTGCTGCGCCATCGCCATCACCTCCAGCCGCCTGCTTCGTGCGCCCTGTCTCTACGCAGCTCGAACCGTAGCCGTGTCGATGCGCGCACCTGGCTTCCGCGCTCCCGTCGGGCCATCGCGTGATCGCTTATCGCGAAGTCGCCTAGGCTCTGTCTGTGGACGACGACGCGATCCGTGCTTTGGTCACGAGCCTGTCCCGGCCGCACCGCTCCGGCGGCGATGTGATCGAGCGCGCCGCGATCCTGGCCGCAGGCTCGGACTCGTCTGCGGTGGTGGCTTGGATCGTCGCGCATCACGGGGAGCCTGAGGCGGCGGCCGAGCCGGCCTCGTCGGGGCTGTATGGCTCCCGGTTGGGCGAGGGGAGCTCGCTCGGGACCGCGCCCGCCGCTGCGGTATGTGTTGCCGCCCGGCACGCTCGCCTGACAAGTCACCGAGAGCAGGGACCAGCGTTCTTCGGCGGCTAGAGTTGTGCTGTCGGAATCGCTCGAGGTCTCTTCTCCTTCTTCCTTCGCGCGCCGCCTTTAGAAGGAACACGGAGGCTTCGAAATGGCTCTCACCAACGGACGGCCTGGCCTTCCACCAGAAAACTCTCGACCGGACCGCGCTCGACGTTTGGAACACGGCAGCCGGCGGTCAGCTGGCCTGGCCGCGCAGAGCGCACGCCTTGAGGCGCTTGGGCTTTCGCTTTGTCCCGGCTGTGGGCTGGTGTTGCCGCTGCATGGCGGCCCGACCCATGCCTATCTGGGCGCCTCGCCGGCGTGCTGGGCGCTCTATTCCCAGCTCCCGACGGCGTTCGGGATGACCGCCGTGAGCGACAAGGTCCGTCGACTGACGGCGGATACCTACGCCGTTCAGCATCCAGGGAAGCCGCAGATGCGTTCGGTGCAGTCGGTCGCCGTGCACGCCATGGGATTGTGCGTGCTGCTCGAGCGCGGCGCGGAAGAGCGCCGAGTCAAGCCGGTGTTAGGCCGCCGGCCGACTCGCAGAGCCCCGGCTCTGCACTGGCTGGAGCCGCCGCGGCCGAACGGCACCCTGACGGTCCGGAATAACTTGTCCGCCGATACAGCGGAGACCTACGCCACGGCGGTCGAGACTTGGGCCGCCGACGTATGGGCCGCCTGGGGGCCACACCACAACACCATCCGGCGCTGGCTGGATGCGGCCTAGGGCCGGCTGGCGATCGGCCTAAACGATGCCGCCTTCTGCGCGCCGGCCACTCTCTCGGCGCTGCGGCCGCGCGCGTCGTTCGCAGCACGGAGCGAGAACGGGCCGGCCCCGAGACCCCGATAGCGCTCATCGTCGACCCACCTGAGCCAAGCTCCCCGTGCCGCGACTTGCTCACCCGCCGCGCGCTGCCTGGAGTAGGCGCGCTCGGCCTTGGTGAAGGTCTCCCTCGAGCACCACGCGGTGGCGTAGGGAGCAGCGTGATCGCGAGACGACTTCGGCTAAGCTCGCGCTGACCACCGACGCCTTCATTTTGCGCACACCCCCGACTGGTAGGTGCCAGGCGGGTGGCGCAGGGGATCTCGCCGGAGACTTCTATGCGGGACGCGCGAGCGGATCGCAGGAGGGCCGATCGAATGCCCTACTACAGCTGTCCCGAGTGCGCGCTGACCGTGGAGAGCGTCGCCGGGCGTTTCACGAGAACGATTTGTCCGAGATGCTCGTCGCCGCTCGAGGGCCCCGCCCAGGCGTACTCGCCCGAGCGCGAGCCGGTCGCGATCAGCCGGCGCTTCGCGGCCGAGCCGCGCGCCGCTGGTGCCGCCCGGCGCGCGCTTGAGGCGCCGCTCTTGGATCTAGACCCCGCCCAGTTCCAGGTGGCGGCGCTGCTCACCACCGAGCTGATCGCCAACGCTATCGACCACTCCAGGACCGGCACCTGCGGCAGCGTGCGCCTCGAGATAACTCTGACCGACGAGCGCCTGCGCGTCGAGGTCGGCGACGACGGACCGGGCTTCGTCCCGGCGCCGCGTAGTGCGGACGCGCCGCTCGACTCGCACTGGGGCCTTCACCTAGTAGAGGAGCTTGCGGATCGCTGGGGGGTCGT
>DASUWY010000054.1 GCA_036378175.1 Thermoleophilaceae bacterium | reverse complement strand
CGACCTCGGTGCCGAAGGCGTCGCGGACCATCTCGCTGGAGGCGAAGGCGTCGCGGGCGTCGTAGATGTTGTGCGGGACCCGCGGCTTGTCGGACTCGTACGCGTTGCCCTCGTAGACCGGCTCCAGCTCGAGCTCGTTGTCGATCCCGTGCAGGCCGGCCGCGATCATCGCGGCCAGCGCGAGGTAGGGGTTCACGTCGGCGCCCGGGAGCCGGTTCTCGACCCGCAGCGACTGCCCGTGCCCGACGACCCGCATCGAGCAGGTGCGGTTGTCGAGCCCCCAGGCGACCGCGGTCGGGGCGAACGAGCCCGGCACGAAGCGCTTGTACGAGTTGATCTGCGGCGCGAAGAACAGGGTCAGCTCCTGCAGGGCAGCGAGTTGACCGGCCACGAAGCGCTTGAACGCCTGCTCGTCGTCCGCGAACACGTTCCCGGATCCGTCCGCGTGCGCGAGCGAGCAGTGGATGTGGCACGAGTTGCCCTCGCGCTCGTTGAACTTCGCCATGAAGGTGATCGAGTGGTCCTCCTGGGCGGCGATCTCCTTGGCCCCGTTCTTGTAAATCGCGTGGTTGTCGGCGCTGCGCAGGGCCTCGTCGTAGCGGAAGTTGATCTCGTGCTGGCCGAGGTTGCACTCGCCCTTCGAGTTCTCCACGCGCATCCCCGCCTCGCCCATGTCGTTGCGGATCTTGCGAATGAGCGGCTCGAGCCGAGCCGTGCCGGAGAGCGAGTAGTCGGTGTTGTAGAGGTTGGCCGGCCGCAGCTTCCGGTAGCCGTTTTCCCACGCCTCCTCGTACGTGTTGTTGAAGATCATGAACTCGAGCTCGGTACCCACGTTCGCGGTCCAGCCGCGCTCGGCGAGGCGCCGTAGCTGCGCGCGGAGGATTCCCCTCGGCGACTGCGCCACCGGCGAGCCGTCGTCCCACTCCACGTCCGCGAGGCAGAGCGCCGTGCCCTCGAGCCAGGGAATACGGCGCAGCGTGCTCACGTCCGGCTTCATCATGAAGTCGCCGTAGCCGAGGTCCCACGAGGCGATGGCGTAGCCGGCGATGGGCATCATCTCGACGCTGGTGGCCAGCAGGTAGTTGCAGCCCTCAGCGGCGTGGGGCAGCACCTCGTCGAGGAAGTGGCCCGCGGTGAAGCGCTTGCCCACGAGCCGTCCCTGCATGTCCGGAATCGCGAGCACCACGGTGTCGATGGCGCGGTGCTCGACCAGGCTGCGCAGCTCGTCCAGATTCATTGTGCCGTCATCCCTCCATCGGCGGACACGATCGCGCCGGTCATGAACGAAGCCTCGTCGGATGCGAGGAAGAGCGCCACGTTCGCGATCTCCTCGGGGCGGCCCGGACGGCCGATCGGCTGGAACGAGTCGATCGTGTCGTACACGTGCTGGAGGCCGCCCAGCATCTCCGCGTGCGCGTAGTTGATCGGCGTGTCCACCCAGCCCGGGCAGATCGCGTTGCAGCGGATGTTCTGCTTCGCGTAGTCGAGCGCCACGCCCTTGGTGAGCATCACCACGGCGCCCTTCGAGGCCGAGTAGACGGAGAGGAACGGCTCGGACACGATGCCGTTCACGCTCGAGATGTTCACGATCGACCCGCCGCCCGCCTCGAGCATGTGCGGAATGGCGGCGCGGCAGCCGTAGATCGGGCCCTTCACGTTCACCGCGAGCGTCTTGTCGATCACCTCGTCCGGCACCTCGTGGAGCACGCCCGGGATGTTCACCCCGGCGTTGTTCACCAGCACGTCGATCCCGCCGTAAAGCTCCACGCAGTGGCCGACCATCGTGTTCACCTGAGCGGGATCCGACACGTCGATGCGCATGGCCGCAGCGGCATCGCCGATCTCGGACGCCGTCTGCTCGGCGCCCGCGGCGTCAATGTCCGCACACACCACGCGGCCGCCCTCCTCGGCAAGGCGCATCGCGATGGCACGTCCGATCCCGGAGCCTGCGCCGGTCACGACGCAGGCTCTGTCCTCTACACGCCCCACTTCAGTCGATCAGGCGGGTGCGCCCGCCGCAGGAGGCTCGGCCGGGGGAGCCGGGTGCTCGCCCACCACGCGACCGAGCTCGTCCATCTCGATCGTGCGCGTGGGGCCCTTGAACCAGTGTCGTGCCGACACGAGCCACCAGATGCCCACCGCCACGATCACCACGCCGAGCGCCACCGGCGCGTAGTTGGCCGTCTTGTAGTCCCAGCTCGAGTTCCACGGAATCGCGCTGTCGGTGGGCGGCATGATGAACAGGATCGAGATGAAGGCCACCCACACCATCGCGATGATGTTCAGCGGCTTGTGCCAGCGCCCCAGGTTCCACGGGCCAGGCTCGAACTTGTCGCCCGCCTTGAAGCGCAGGATGATCGGCAGGATGTACGCGATGTAGAGGCCGATCGTGGCCACCGACGTGACCGCCGCGTACACGAAGAACGAGCTGCTGCTCCAGGCCGGCAGCGCCAGCAGGAACGCCAGAAACGCGATCAGCATCACGGCGTTGGACGGCACGTGCCGGTGGTTGAGATGCGACCAGATCCTGTGCCCCGGCACCGCACGGTCGCGCGAGAAGGCAAAGAGCATCCGCGATGCCGACGTGATGGCCGACATGCCGCAGAAGAGCTGGCCCACCACCGCGATGAACAGCATCAGCTCCGCACCCGTCTTGCCGAGCGCCTGGTCGAGCAGCTCGGTGACCGCGAACGTGCCCGCCCCGGTGACCTTGCCGAGGTCCTTGATCGCGAACGTGAGCGCGAGGATCAGCACCCAGCCCGCGACCGCGGAGACGAGCACGGAATTCACCACGCCCTTCGCCGCCGTTCGAGACGCCTCGTGTGTCTCCTCGGACAGGTGCGCGGATGCGTCGTAGCCCGTGTACGTGTACTGCGCTTGGAGGAAGCCGAGCAGGAACACGAAGAAGAAGCCGACTCCGCTGAGGCCGGAGTTGTTGACCGTCTTCGTGAACACGAAAGACACGCTCTGGTGATGGTCCGGGAAGATGATCAGCACGAGCGCGATCACTGCCACGCCGACCACGTGCCAGTACGCGGACACGTGGTTCAGCAGCCCCACGAGCCGGACGCTGAAGATGTTCATGGTCGCGTGCAGGACGAGGATCGCCGCGTACGCGTACATGATGTGGTGGTTGTCGTTGCTGTAGCCGAAGACCAGGTTCAGCAGCGTGGTGGTGAAGATCGCCGCGCCGTAGTCGATGCCGGCGGTGATCGCCACCTGGCCGATGAGGTTGAACCAGCCGGTGAACCAGCCCCAGGCCAGGCTGCCGAGCCGCGAGGCCCACCAGTAGAGGCCGCCCGCGGTGGGGAACGCCGACGCGAGCTCCGCCATCGACAGCGCCACGATGATCACGAATACGGACACGATGGGCCAGCCCCACGCCTGCTGGATGGGCCCGCCGTAGTTGAGTCCGTAGCCGTAGAGCGTGAGGGCTCCGGACAGGATCGAGATGATCGTGAACGACAGGGCGAAGTTCTGGAAGCCGCTCATCCGGCGGCTGAGCTCCTGCTTGTAGCCAAGCTCGGCCAGGCGCCGCTCGTCGTCGGTCATCGGGCGCGTCTCGACAGATGCGTCCACGAGTCCTCCTCCTACTTGGTACGTTGACCCGACCTTTGGTCGGAGGGCAGACTAGACCCGGCCCAAGACGGAGTCAAGACTGCGCGGAGGCGGGCGATCAGGCCGCCGCGGGAAGCAGCGCGATGAGGATGTGCTCGGTGCCCTCGAGGTGCTTGCGAGCGAGGTCCGCCGCGCCGGAGGAGTCGCCCTCCTCCACGAGCTCCACCAGCTGTGCGTGCTGCGCATTCGACTGGGCGAGCACCTCCTCGGGGTGGGCGATCAACGCGATCAGCTCGCTCATGTCCCCCTGCACCTCGGTCATCGCCGCCACGAGCCGGTGCGAGTGCGCAGCCTCGGCGAGCGCGATGTGGAAGCGGATGTCCGCGCGGCGGTACGGCTCGAAGTCCTCGCCGATCGCACTCATCGCCTCCACCTGCTCGCGCATGCGCGCGATGTCCTCCGGCTGCGCCCGCTCCGCCGCGAGCAGCGCAGCGCCCGTCTCGATCGCGACCCGGTAGTCGAGCACGTCACGGAACTTGTCGAGGGCGGGCACCACGCCCACAGTGAGCGGTGGCGCGTCCGCCACGAATGTCCCCCCACCGCGCCCGCGCGCGGCCACGAGATGGCCGCTCTGCACGAGCGCGGTGAGGGCCTGACGGAGTGTTGAGCGCGATATGTCGAGCTGCTCGGCCAGCTCGCGCTCAGGCGGGAGGCGGCTGCCCGGGGCGAGCAGCCCGACCTTGATCGCGGTGCCGAGACGCTCGACCGTCTCCTCGAAAGTGGTCGGCGGTTGAACCCGCTCGAAGATCGCCTCCACCGCCACGCTGCGGTCCATGGACCCAAAGGTACATCCTTCGAGCCATTGGGGCAAGGAGAGGCGTTTTTGCGCAATTTGCGGCCAGCTTGAGCACCCGGGCCGAGGGATCGAACAAATGTCCATTCGACCGTCCAGAGCTAACTGGCCAGTCGCCCGTGGGCGATGCTCTTCACATGCCCTCCGTCCCCTCCAGGCTGGCTGCCGTCTGCGCATGCTTTTTCGCGTTTGGACTGAGCACTCCCGCGCTCGCCGACAAGGGTGGCGACAAGACGCCGCCGCCGCAGCCGTCCGGTCTGCAGGCTCCCGGCCAGGGGCAATCGCAGGGGAACGGGAACGGCGATGCCGCCCCACAGGCGCAGGCCCCCTCCTACCAGCCGCCCGCTGGTGGCGGCTCCTCGGACGGGTCGCAGTTCACCCAGAAGATGAACAAGGGCAAGGGCCACGCTCCGCCCCCGGCCATGAACCCGAAAAAGTCCGGCAACGGCAACGGCAAGGGCAACTCGGGCTTCAGCCCGAAGCAGCAGAAGGCGAAGACGCCGGTGCCGGCGGACGCGAGCGTGAGCGGCACGACGTCGACCGCCACGACTCCCGCCGCGGGTAACACCGCCGTCCCCACCACCCCCACCACCCCCGCCGCGGGCACCGCTCCCGCGCCCAAGCCCGCGCCGAAGAAGGCCCACGCGCACCGCCATCCGAAGAAGGGCGGCCGCGCCAAGACCTCTCGCCCCTCGTCCGGGGCCATCGCACCGCGTCCGT
>DASUWY010000053.1 GCA_036378175.1 Thermoleophilaceae bacterium | reverse complement strand
CAACGCCTGGACGGAGCTCGCCGGGCTCGGGCATGGCAAGCACAGCAACGGCACCTGTGACGAAGGCCGCGAGGAGCAGCCACCAGACCAAGCGGGTCGGCGCCACGGCGTACTGGGCCAGCACGCTGGCTCCGATTGCGCCGAGCGCCTGTCCGCCTGTGGGCGCGGCGCTGGAGACCACCGGCGTAGCGCGGCTGTCTGGTCGCAGATCGAGCAGTGCCGCGCTGGCCGCGCCGGCGATCAGGCCGACGGCCACACCCTGCAGCGCCCGGGCGCAGAACAGCAGCCCGATCCCGTGCGCGAGCAGGAACAGGCCGCACGCGAGGGCACCGGCGGCCAGGCCCGCGAGCATCACCCGCCTGCGACCGACGTAATCAGATAGCGAGCCGAGGACAAGAAGCGTGAGCAGCAGGACGACGATGTAGACAGCAAACAGGAGGGTGAGCGTGGTTGCCGAGAAGCCGAACTCCGCCTGGTAGATCCGGTACAAGGGCGAGGCTGCCGTGTTCGCGGCAAAGCCCAAGAACGCGATCATGGCCGCCGCCCAAAACGCCACGCCTGTCGACAGCGTCGCTCGCCGGAACGGCTTCTTCCTCGCCTCGGTGCTGAGGGGGACAGACATCCTGGACAACCTTCGCCAATCGCACGGCCGCTGTAGATAGGTCCCGCCGATGTCGCGATAACGACGGGAGCTTGCGCGGCGGTGAGCAATGGCGGCGCAGTGCGCCCCAGGCTCGGCTCGCCGCGCTTCCGGCTTAGCCCATCGACGCGAGCAGATCGCTACAAGCCTGCTCGCAGCGGCGGCAAACTTCCGCGCAGACGCGGCAGTGGTCGTGGTGGGCGGCGTGGCGCTCGCACTCCTCGGCGCACGCACTACAGGTGACCACGCAGGCCTCGAGCGTGGCCCGGACGACGCCGATGTCGGGCTCGGTCTGGCGCGTCACGACGCGGCCGACGCTGTCGCAGATATCGGCGCAGTCGAGATTGAGCCGGATGCACCGGATCAGCTCTGGCACGTCCGGCTCGCCAAGGCAGGCGTCGGCGCAGGCGGTACACGTGGCAGAACAGTCGAAGCACTCGTCAATACAGCGCAACAGCAGGTCGCGATCCAGGCTGACCGCCCGCGGATGCCGAGCGATGATTTCTCTAACCGTCACGTCCTCGTCTCCTTCGTGTCGTTCTTGGGGCTCCCGATCACGCGGCCAGCTTCCGGTAGCGCCACTCGTCCAGCGTCGTGTCAGGCGGTATCGACGATTCCACCGGGAGGACAGCGAGCCGGGGCGCCGCTCCGCCAGCCGTCCGGATTGGCCTGGGCTCGTACTCGAGTGTCTCGACGACCTGCTCGATGCCGCAGGTCCGGCAGACGCGAAGAAAGGTCAGCAACTTCTCTGCGGCGTCATACCGGGAGGTGGTGTCGTGCAGGTGGTCACACATGGCGGCCTGCCGTTCGTCAGGAAAGCGGTGAAGTGAACGGGTCATACGGGCAGTGTCCGGCCGCCCGGCCGCACTCGCATCCGTGAGCCCCTCGGGCGACTCCCTAGTCCGGACGCTGGAGGCGGTCCAGTCCCTAGCCAACTGATCGGCCGTAGGGATCGTGCCCTCGCACAACGGTGTTGTGACTGACCGGTGCCGGCCGCATTCTCTGCGGGATGGAGGCTAAGCACGCCCGCCGGCTGCCGTGATGGTCGTCGGGGTCGATCTCGGAGGCACCAAGGTTGCGGCGGGCTCGCTGCATGAGAGTGAGCTGAGCGCGGTGGTGGTCGAGCCTACGGAGCAATCGAGTTCTGCCGCGCTGCTCGACCAGCTGGTGGCCATGGTCGAGAGGCTCCGCTGCGGTCAGTTGGACGGAGTGGGGATCGGGGTCCCGTCGGTTGTCGAATTCGAGAGCGGGCGGGTTGTCGCCTCCGTCAACCTGCCGCTTGCCGACATTCCGCTGCGCCGTGTACTGGAGGAGCGTCTCGGTGTGCCCGTGTTCGTCGACAACGATGCGACGGTGGCAGCACTTGCCGAAGCACATGACCATGAGTTCTCGATCGTGTCGCTCAACCTGGTCATGCTCACCGTCGGGACCGGGGTGGGGGGCGGCCTCATACTGGGCGGTCGCATCTACCGAGGCGCGACGGGTGGCGCTGGGGAGCTCGGCCACACACTCATTGGCCTGAATCTCGTCGACGCCGTACCCGCGCCAGTCAACTTTCCGCAGCCAGGATCGCTTGAGCGCTTGGCCGCAGGGCAGGCGCTGGACC
This sequence comes from Thermoleophilaceae bacterium, assembly GCA_036378175.1. Classification (GTDB taxonomy): domain Bacteria; phylum Actinomycetota; class Thermoleophilia; order Solirubrobacterales; family Thermoleophilaceae; genus JAICJR01. Next base: position 49,613 of record DASUWY010000053.1, on the reverse strand, counting down.
GGCTGGCTGCGAGTGCCGCTGCCGCTGATGCGGACTCTGGGCTCGGGCGACGGCGAGCTGCAGGCGAGCCCGTGCTTGGCCCCGACGTCGTGCGCTGCGCACGCGCCGGCGACGTGGGGGCCGCACGCATAATCGAGCTCTGGGGTGAGCGACTGGGCATCGGCGTGGCGAACGCGATCAACACGTTCGATCCCAACGAGGTCGTCATCGGCGGTGGCGCGGCAAGGGCGGGCGACCTGCTGCTCGAGCCGGCCCGGCGGACGGCGCTCGGCTATGTCGTGCCCGGTGCCGGCCGAGAGACGACGATCCGCCTGGCGCGGCACGGCGCTAAGGCGGGAGTCTTGGGCGCGGCACTGCTGGCCGAGCACGAGCTCCAGCACTTCCGCGTCCCGCAATACGCGCGTGAGTCCTCAGGATGATCGTCCTCGTCCGCCACGGCCAGACCGATTGGAGCGAAGCCGGACGGCACACCGGTCGCACCGATCTGCCACTGAGCGAAGCGGGTCGGCGACGGGCGCGAGCGCTCCGAGCCGAGCTCGCTGACCAGACCTTCTCACCTGTGCTCTGCAGTCCGCTGCTGCGGGCGCGTGAGACGTGCCGGCTCGCGGGCTATGGAGAGCAGGCAGTCCTCTGCGATGACCTGCGCGAGTGGGACTACGGCGACTACGAAGGCTTGACCACGCCCGATATCCGAGCGCGCAACCCTGGTTGGAACATGTGGCGCGATGGCTTTCCGGGAGGCGAAGGTCCTCGGCAGATAGGCACTCGGGCGGATCGTGCGCTTGCGCGGCTGCGGAGCGCAGACGGTGACGCACTCGCGTTCGCCCATGGACACGTCCTGCGCGTGCTGGCGGCTCGGTGGTTGCAGATGGACCCGGCAGCCGGCGCTCGGTTCGCATTCGCACCGGGAGCCGTCTCGTGGTTGGGCTATGAGCGCGAGACCGAAGTGCTCGCGCGCTGGAACTGGGTCCGCGACACGTAGGCCGGCGCCCCCTCAGTGCCGTTGTGTCTCGGCACCCGTTATCAGCTGCGCGCCGCGCCCGCGCGTAATGAAGCTGAAGGCCCAGCGGAGGAGCACGACCAGACGGTTCTGGAAGCCGATCAAGAAGAAGATGTGCACCCCCAGCCAGAGCAACCACGCGAGCGGACCGTTGACCCGGACTAAGTGGAGATCCGCCACGGCGCGGGCGCGGCCGATCGTGGCCAGGTTGCCCTTGTCGCGGTAGTGGAACGGCGGGGTCTCGCGGCCGCGGACCCGGTTCGCGATCAGGCGTCCTGCGTAGCGGCCCTGCTGGATCGCCACCGGCGCCACACCGGGGAGCTGCTGCACCTCGCCGTCCATGCCGCGCACGCGCACCATGTCACCGAGCGCGATCACCTCGGGATGCCCCTGCAGCGTTAGGTCGCTCTCCACGGTCACGCGGCCCGCGCCGTCCGGCTCGGTGCCCGCAGCGCTTGCTAGTTCTCCCGCGAGCGCCGAGGCGCGCACGCCGGCAGCCCAGATGATCGTGCCGGCGGGCAGGTACTCGGAGTTGTCCTCGCTTCGGAGCGTGACGCCGCCCGGATCGACGCCCACCACCATGCTGCGCAGCATCGTCGTCACGCCCAGCTGTGCCAGGGCTCGTTCCGCCTTGGCGGACAGCGACGGCGGGAAGGTTGGCAGCACCCGCTCGCCCGCCTCCACGAGCACGATCCGCGCCTGCTGCGGGTCGATCGCACGGAAGTTGCGCCGCAGTGTGTCGCGCGCCAACTCGCCGATCTGCCCCGCCATCTCCACGCCGGTTGGCCCGGCGCCGACGACCACGAAGGTCAGCTGCGCGCGTCGCGCCTCGGGGTCGGGCTCGAGCTCGGCCTTCTCGAACGCGGTCAGGAGCCGCGAGCGAGTTTCGAGTGCGCTCTCGAGCGACTTCACCTCCGGGGCGATGCCGCGCCATTCGTCATGCCCGAAGTACGAGTAGGTCGAGCCCCCGGCGACGATGAGCGAGTCGTAGCCGAGCGTGCCCGGCGTGTGGCCTCCGCTAACGGAATCGAGCGTGACCTGGCGGGCGTCCAGGTCGAATCCCGTCACCTCGGCCAACATCACGCGCACGTTCTTCGCCCGATGAAACAGCGCCCGTAGCGAGAAGGCGACCTCGCCTTCCGACAGCACGCCCGTCGCCACCTGGTAGGTGAGCGGTTGGAAGAGGTGGAAGTTGCGGCGGTCTACGAGGGTCACGTCCACCGGGGCACGCGCGAGGCGCTTCACAGCCTCGATGCCGCCGAAGCCGCCGCCCACCACTACGACGTGGGGACGTGCCGGGTTCAAGGTGCTGTCGGTCACCGGGTTATCCACTCGCCGTCGGGCGAGGGCTGCTTGCCCTCTTCGACCAACGCAGCGGCCGCCGAGGCGATGTGCTCGGCGTCGATGCCGGCCGCCTCCAATAGTTCTCCCGTCGTGCCGGAGCCTGGCAGCTCGGACACGCTCAGGTGTGCCAGGCGCAATCCCTGTACGCCCGCCGCCAGCAGCGCGGACGCCACCGCCGAACCGAGACCGCCCTCTGGGTGGTGGTCCTCGGCGACCACGATTCGGCCCTCGGTGGCGTCGGCCGCCGCGATCAGCGTCTCGCTGTCGATGGGCTTGATCGAGTACAGGTCGATCACTCGTGCACGGATGCCATCCAGTGCGAGTTGATCCGCGGCGAGCAGGCATTCGTGCAGGGTGACACCGGCGCCGATCAGCGTCACCGCGTCGGAGGGATCAGACCGTAGGACCTTCGAGCCGCCGGGTGGAAAGGACTCCCCGGCGTCGTAGAGCACCGGATACGCACCGCGAGTGGTGCGCAGGTAGCTGATCCCGTCGGTGTCGGCCATCACGTCCACCAGGGCGGCGGTGCTGACGGCGTCGCTCGGGTAGAAGACCGTGGATCCCTGCACCGCGCGCATCATTGCCAGGTCCTCGAGCGCCATCTGCGAGGGCCCGTCGGCGCCGATCTCGACGCCCGCGTGGGACCCGACCAGGCGCACGTCCGCCTGGGAGACCGACGCCATGCGGATGAAGTCGTACGCGCGCGTGAGGAACGCCGCGAAGGTCGAGGCGAACGCGATGTAGCGGCGGACGCTCAGCCCTACGGCCGACGCCACGAGTTGCTGCTCGGCGATGAACATCTCGAAGTAACGGTCCGGATGAGCCTTCGCGAACAGGTCGGCGCGGGTGGAGTTGCTCACCTCGCCATCCAGCGCGACCACCCGCGGACGGCGACTGCCGAGCGCCTCCAGGGCTTCGCCGTAGGCTTGGCGGGTGGCCACTCTCTCGCCTCGCCTGTAGCTCGGCGGCGAGGCGCCGGGGTCCGTCTCCGCCACCGGGGCGGTGCCGTTCACCGACTGGGGAGCGGGCAGAGGTCCGCGCATCAGCAGGTTGCTCTCCCCGCCCAGCTCGGCGATTGCTCGCGCCGCCATGTCCTCGGGAAACGGCTTGCCGTGCCAGCCCTCGTGATCTTCGACTTCCGAGAAGCCGCGGCCTTTGATCGTCCGGGCGAGAACCACCGTCGGCCGGTCATCCGCGCGAGCCGCCTCCGCCAGGGCATCGTCCACAGCGCTCAAATCGTGCCCGTCGACTTCCAGCACGTGCGCCCCGAACGCCTCAGCGCGGCGGGCGTAGCCATCGAGATCCCAGCCCAGCTCGGTCGGCCCGCGCTGCCCGAGCCGGTTGACATCAACGATTGCGACGAGATTCGACAGCTCGTAGTGGCCGGCTTTGTCCAGCGCCTCCCAGATCGAGCCCTCTGCCAGCTCGCTGTCGCCGCACAGCACCCACACGCGAAACGGCACCCGATCGAGATATTTCCCGGCCAGCGCGATGCCCACCCCGTCGGGTAGGCCCTGGCCGAGCGACCCCGTGGCAACGTCGACCCAGGGCAGCACGGGAGTCGGATGGCCCTGCAGGCGAGAGCCGAAGCGGCGGTAGCGGGTCATCAACTCCTCGTCGGACACGACCCCGACGGCCTTGTAGAGGGAGTACAGCAACGGTGAGGCGTGCCCCTTGGAGAGGATCAGATGGTCGTTTCCATCGGCGTCTGGCCGATCCCAGTCGTAGCGCAGGTGGCGAGCGACGAGCACGGCGAGGACGTCGGCTGCCGACATGCTCGAGGTGGGATGACCGGAGCCTGCGCTCGTGCTCGCCCGGATCGAATCGACGCGCAACTGCTGGGCCAGCTGCGCCAGGGTTGCGAGATCGGAAGTGGTGAGAGCGGCGGTCATGTTCTGGTCCTTGTGACGGGGATGGACGGGTGTTGATCAGTGCGACTTCAGGGTCGGCCTGGTTCTTCGGCCAGGACCTCTCGCCGAGGGCGCCGCACCCGCATCGGAAGGCGTGCTCTTACGTCCTCGGGCATGTCCTCGAGTTCGTGGCCCTTGGTCTCGGTGATAGCCCAGCGCACGAAGACAAAAGACAGCAGCGCGAAAGCGGCGTAGATGCCGTAGGCCAATCCGAGCCCGGCATCCTTGAGCGAGGGAAAGCTGGTCGAGATTGCCCAGTTGGCGATCCACTGGGCGGACGCGGCCACCGCGAGCGCGGAGGCGCGGATCTGGTTGGGGAACTTCTCGCCGAGCATCACCCACACGACGGGACCCCACGACATCCCGAAGAAGAACACGAAGGCATTGGCGGCCACGAGCGCGACCGGTCCCGCGGCGCCGTGTAGGACAGGCTGGCCGTTGGCGCCCGTCGCCGCGGTGCCGAAGATCGCCGCCATCACGCCGAGCGTGATGGTCATTCCGGCCGATCCGACCAGCAGGAGCGGCTTGCGGCCCACTTTGTCGATCAGCGCGATCGCAACGAGCGTGGTCACGATGTTGACCGCGCTCGTGATCACCGTGATGGCCAGCGAGTTGCTCTCGCTGAATCCCACCGCCTGCCACAAGACGCTCGAGTAGTAGAAGATCACGTTGATCCCAACGAACTGCTGGAAGACCGAGAGGCCGATCCCGACCCACACGATCGGCAACAGCCCCAGCGCCGGGCCGCGCACGTCGGCCAGCCGCGGGCGGCGTTCGACGTTCAGCGTCTCGCGGATCTGACCCACCTTTGCATCCACGTCGACGTCGCCCAGCACGCGGCGGAGCACCCGCCTCGCTTCCGGCAGACGCGCCCGGGACACCAGGTAGCGCGGCGACTCGGGGATCGTCAGCGTCAACGCACCGTAGATCAGCGCCGGTGCGGTCATTGCCAAGAACATCCACCGCCACGCCGCGAGGCCCAACCAGAATGGCTTCTCGGAACCGCCCGCCGCCGTCGCAAACGCATAGTCGGCCAGCAGCGCCACGAAGATCCCCAACACGATCGCCAGCTGTTGCACTGAGCCGAGTCGGCCCCGGGCGCGCGCTGGGGCAATCTCCGCGATGTAGGCCGGTGCGACGACCGACGCCATCCCCACACCGACCCCGCCAACTACGCGAAACACGATCAGCCACGCCAGGGAGTCGACCAGCCCGGTCCCCAGCGCGCTGATCAGAAACAGCGCTGCAGCCAACCGCATCGCGGCCAACCGACCGAAGCGATCCGCCACGCGGCCCGCCACGATTGCACCCACGGCGGCACCGAGCAGCGCCGAAGACACGGTAAACCCGAGGCCGGTGGCGCCGACGCCGTAATGGTTGCCGATTGCGCTGACCGCTCCGTTGATCACCGAGCTGTCGTAACCGAAGAGAAAGCCGCCCAGCGCCGCGCTGGACGCCAGACGGGCGACAGTGGCGAGTGCTTTCCGGTCCCGGAGCGCTGGCATGCAGCGGAGTGTGCGCTGGGATCCCACACCAGCGACCGCAATCGCAAATCGGGTGATCCGGATCGGCGATGAGTTGCTTGCGGCGTCGCGGTCCGGCGATCGGCGCCGCCGATCGATCGACCTTCAGGACCGGTTGAGCGACGCCGACCGTGCGCTTTGCTGCGGTCCATGGAGCTCAGTTCGCGGGTCGAGAACCCTCTGGTTGAGGGTCTGGAGCGTCTGCCCGTCCACCCCACCGTGCTGGTGATCTTCGGCGCGACGGGAGATCTGGGCCATCGCAAGCTGCTGCCGGCGCTGTACAACCTCGCTCATGAGGGGGCGCTCCCCGAGCGTTTTGAGCTGATCGGGGTAGCGCGGCCGGATCACCCGCACGAGGATTTCCGACGCATTGCGCGCGAGTCAATCCAGCGGTTCTCACGCCGTCCGCCGGTTCCGGATGTGCTCGATTCGCTGCTCGCGGATGTGCGTTACGTCCCGGGCGCGTTCGACGACGACGGGGTGTACAGCAGCCTCGCGCGCACGCTGGCCGAATTCGACGAGCGGGCCGGGCGCGAGCTCACCCGGGTCTTCTACCTGTCGACAGCACCGCAGTTCTTCCCCTTGATCTCGGGCAAGCTCGGCGCTGCAGGGCTTGAGCGCGGCGAGCGGGCGCAGACCCGGATCGTGATCGAGAAGCCCTTCGGCTACGACCTGGCTTCGGCACGAAACCTGAACGCGCAGGTGCTCGGGGTGTTCGACGAGTCGCAGGTGTTCCGGATTGATCACTACCTGGGCAAGGAGACGGTCCAGAACCTGATGGCCCTGCGCTTCGCGAATGCGCTGTTCGAGCCCGTCTGGAATCGCAACTTCATCGACCACGTGCAGATCACGGTTGCCGAGGACATCGGGATCGGGGCCCGCGCCGGCTACTACGAGGGAGCCGGTGCGCTGCGCGATCTGGTTCAGAATCACATGCTGGAGCTGTTGGCGCTGTTGACGATGGAACCGCCGACCTCGTTTGACGCCAACCGGCTTCGCGACGAGAAGTTGAAGGTGCTCGAGGCGATCGCCCCGCCGACCGTCGACGAGGTGCACGAGATGGCGCTTCGGGCTCAGTACCGTGCGGGTGTCGTCGGCGGGGCCGCGGTCCCAAGCTACGTGGAGGAGGAGGGAGTCGCGCCGGACTCGCGCACCGAGACCTACGCCGCGCTGCGGCTGAACATCTCCAACTGGCGCTGGTCCGGCGTCCCGTTCTACTTGCGGACCGGAAAGAACCTGTCGCGCAAGCTGACGGAGATCGCCGTAACGCTCAAGCCGGTGCCGCACCTGGCGTTCCGGAACACAGGCTCGGTCGGCGCGCAGCAGAACCAGATCATCCTGACGGTGCAGCCCGACGAGGGGCTGTCGGTCTCCCTCGGGGCGAAGATCCCCGGCCCTCGCATGCGGATCCGTCCGGTGAACATGGATTTTCGCTACGGCACGGCATTCCTCTCAGAATCCCCTGAGGCATATGAGCGGCTGATCCTCGATGCGATGCGGGGCGACGCGACCCTGTTCACGCGCGACGACGAGATCGAGGCGCTGTGGGGGATCATCGACCCGATTCTCACCGCCTGGCATGAGGACACCACCTCGGCGATCCCGCAATACACGTCGGGCTCGGACGGGCCAGCGGAGGCTGCCGCACTGCTCGACAACGGGCGGCGATGGCGGCGGCTGTGAGCGAGCCGCGAACGGCCGGCAACGTGGCGCCGCGCGTGAGCGAGGATTCGTGGTCGGCCCGCGACACCAACCCGGACGCGATCGACAGCGCGCTGCGCCGGCTGCTGCGTGAGCGCCACGCCGCAAACCGCGCGCTCGCGCCGGCACGGGTCCTCAACCTGATCGTCGTCGTTGACCGCGCGTCCAAGGACGCGATCGCGGCACGACTCGAACACGTCGGGCGCTATGAAGCCTCGCGCACGATCCTCTGCACGGTTGAGGACGGGCGCCGCACCCTCGACGCGACGGTGGTCATGAGCTACACGGAGCCGAGCGACGGGAAGCTGGGTTTGGTTCACGAGAAGGTCGAGATCGAGATGGGCGGCGAGCACCTCAGCCACCTGGACACGATCGTCGACCCTGTGCTCGCCTCCGAGCTCCCGACCGCGCTCTGGTGCGCTCGCGGGTATGAGGGGGGAGTCCAGCCGCTGCTCGGGAAGGTCGATGCGATCTTGCTGGATTCCGACGAGCCGACTGACCCGCGCGCTGGCTTGATGCGCGCCGCAGAGCTGGTGCGCTCCGCGTATGTCGTCGACCTGGCGTGGCTTCGCACGACGCCCTGGCGCGAGCGCCTCGCCGCAAGCTTTGACCCGCCCGACCGTCTGAGCAGGCTGCCAGAACTGAATTCGGTCTCTATCCGTCATCGGCCGGGCAGCGGCGCGAGCGGCCTCCTGCTCGCTGGCTGGCTCGCCTCACGCCTGCGGTTGGAGCGGGGGCCGGTCAGGTCGAATGGCGGGGTGGCATTCCGCCACACCGCCGCTGGGGCGCTCCCGAGCTCCGAGGTCGAGATCGTCCTCGAGGCGGTCGACCAGGAGGCGCCTGGACTCGCCGGCATCACAGTCGCCTCCCGGGACGGTTTCTCGCTGTCACTGGACCGCGCGCCCGGCGGGCTATGCGCGCGAGAGCGCTCACCCCAAGGACAGCCGCGGGTCTGGCAGGTGCTGGGGGCATCCCGAGGCGAGTACGGAATCCTCGGCGAAGGAGTCAGGCAAGCACAACTGCGCGACCGGTCCTACGCCCCGGCGCTCCAGGCCGTGCTGGGGCGGCTGGCACACCTGAGAGCCGGTGGCGGATGAGCGGTGCCCTCCACCGCCGTGGCTGCTCGCGTCCGGCGTCGCCTCCGTGGTGATACCCCGTTAGTGGCTGATTCCGGGGGACTCGACATGGCCGCCGAACTGCTTGCGCATCGCCGACAGCACTCTGTTGCCGAAATCGTCGAGATTGCGAGAGCTGAACCGTTCGAAGAGCGCCGCGGACAGTACCGGCGCCGGCACACCCTCGTCGATCGCGGCGTGAATCGTCCAGCGGCCCTCGCCGGAGTCCGAGACCCGGCCCGCGAGCCCCTCGAGGCCCGGGTCGCTCGCCAGGGCCGCCGCCGTGAGGTCGAGAAGCCAGGAGGCGATCACGCTGCCGCGCCGCCACAGCTCGGCCACCTCGGGCACGTCGAAGTCGTACTGGTAGTACTCCGGGTTGGTCAGGGGCGCAATCTCGGCGCTCGTCTGCGCCTGCTCCTTGCCGACGCCTGCCCGGTGCAGGACGTTCAGGCCCTCGGCGTAGGCGGCCATCACGCCGTACTCGATGCCGTTGTGGACCATCTTCACGAAGTGACCGGCGCCGGCGGGACCGCAGTGCAGGTAGCCGTCCTGCGCGGTGCCACCACCCGGGCGTCCCGGAGTGGGCGGTGCGGCTGTCTCACCGGGCGCGATCGAGCGGAAGATCGGATCGAGGCGCCGGACGGGCTCCACGTCGCCGCCGATCATCAGGCAGAAGCCGCGCTCGAGACCGAACACGCCGCCGCTCGTGCCGCAGTCGATGTAGTGGATCCCGGTCGGCCGCAGCTTGCTCGCGCGCGCGATGTCGTCGCGGTAGTAGCTGTTGCCGCCGTCGATGATCACGTCGCCTGGCTCCATCAGCTCCGCGAGCTGGTCGACGACCTTTCCGGTGATCGCGGCGGGGATCATCACCCAGGCGGCGCGCGGCTTGTCCAGCGCCCGCACGAAATCCTCGAGCGCCGTCGTGCCCGTGGCGCCCTCGCGCTCGAGTGCCGCCACAGCGTCCGGGTTGACGTCGTACACCACACAGTCGTGCCCGTCGCGCATCAGGCGCCGGACGATCCCGTTGCCCATTCGCCCGAGGCCGACCATCCCAAGCTGCGCCATGACTAGCTCTCCCTTCCGTTTCTTGATCTGCGGTAGCGCCGGATCAGCGCCGCCGTCGACGAGTCGTGCGCCAGTTCGGGCTCCGCCTCGCTCATGAGCTCCCCGGCGATCCGCTTGGCCAGCACCTTCCCCAGCTCGACGCCCCACTGATCGAACGAGTCGATGCCCCACACCGTGCCCTGGGTGAAGACGCTGTGTTCGTAGAGCGCCACGAGCTTGCCGAGCGCCTCCGGAGTCAGCCGGTCGAGCAGGATGGTGTTCGTTGGGCGGTTGCCCTCGAACGTGCGATGCGGGACGTCGGCGGTCTTGCCGAACGCAAGGGCCTCGGCCTGCGCGAAGACGTTTGCGATGAGCAGGTCGTGGTGGTCGCCGAGGGGGTTGAGGCTGTGCTCGAAGGCGATAAGGTCGGCTGGGATCAGCTTCGTCCCTTGATGGATGAGCTGGTAGAAGGAGTGCTGGCCGCCTGTGCCGGGCTCGCCCCAATAGATGGCGCCGGTCTCATAGTCCACGCGCGCGCCGTCGAGCGTCACTGACTTACCGTTTGACTCCATCGTCAGCTGCTGCAGGTATGCGGGGAACCGACTGAGGTACTGCTCGTACGGCAGCACCGCGACCGTCTGGGCACCGAAGAAGTCGCCGTACCAGACGGCGAGCATCCCCATCAGCACGGGCAGGTTGCGCTCCAGCGGGGTGGTCCGGAAGTGCTCGTCCATCGCGTGGAAACCGGCGAGCATCTCGTAGAACCGGTCCGGACCGATCGCAAGCATGGTCGACAGCCCGATCGCCGAATCCAACGAGTAGCGACCACCCACCCAGTCCCAGAACCCGAACATGTTCTCGGTCTCGATCCCGAACTCGGCGACCTTCCGGGCGTTGGTGGAGACGGCCACGAAGTGCTTGGCGATCGCCCGCTCGTCGCCCAGTGCTGACAGCGCCCAGTCGCGCGCGGATCGGGCGTTGGTCATCGTCTCAAGCGTGGTGAACGTCTTGGAGGAGACGATGAACAACGTCTCCTCCGCATCCAGATCACGCGTCGCTTCGACAAAATCGGTCGCGTCGACGTTCGAGACGAACCGGAACGTCAGCCCGCGGTCGGAGTAGTGGCGCAGCGCCTCATAGGCCATCACCGGACCGAGATCCGAGCCCCCGATGCCGATATTCACGACGTTACGGATCCGCCGGCCCGTGTAGCCGGTCCAGGCGCCGCCGCGCACGCGCTCGCAGAATGCCGCCATCCGATCGAGTACCTCATGGACCTCTGCGACCACGTCGACGCCGTCGAGGACCAGCGACGCGCCCTTTGGCATACGCAGCGACACGTGCAGCGCCGAGCGGTCCTCGGACACATTGATCCGCTCGCCGCGGAACATCGCCCTGATCCGCGCTGGAAGTTGCGACTGCTCCGCCAGCCGCACGAGCAGCGCGATGGTCTCGTTCGTGATCCGATTCTTGGAGTAGTCGAGATACAGTCCCGCGCCCTCGGCGACGAGCCGCTCGCCGCGCGCGGGATCTTCGGCGAACAGGTCGCGCAGATGCAGGCCGCGAACGTCCTCGTAGTGGTTCTCCAGCGCCCTCCACGCTGGGCGCGACCGGAGCTCGGTCATGCTTGGAGCGCCGCGACCTGATCGTCGATCCGCTTCAGCAGATCGTTCCACGACTCGGTGAAGCTCTTCGCGCCGTCGGACTGGAGCTTCGCGCCGAGGGCGCCGACGTCGACGCCGGCGGCTTCAAACTCGGCCAGCGTGGCGTCGGCATCGCCTCCGTCCGTCGGCATCGGCGCATCGACCGCTCCGTGGTCCTGGAAGGCGGCCAACGTTGATTCGGGCATCGTGTTGATGGTGTTGGGCGCGCTGAGCGAACGCACGTAGAAGGTGTCTGGGGTCTCCGGATCCTTGCTGCTGGTGCTCGCCCATAGCAGTCGCTGGTTGCGTGCGCCTTCGTTCGCCAGCCGCTGCCAGCGTTCCGACTCCATCAACTCGCGGTATGCCTGGTAGGTCTTCAGCCCGATGGCGACCGCGAGCCGGCCGCGGAGGCGGGCTGGCACCCGATCGAGCACCGCCGCATCCCAGCGGGACATGAACACCGACGCCACCGAATCCACGTGCGCGTCCAACCCGGCGGCCACCCGTCGCTCGATTCCGCGCATGTAGGCGTCGGCCGCGGCCAGATACTGCTCAGGCGAGAACAGCAGCGTCACGTTCACCGGGACACCCGCGAAGATCGACTCCTCGATCGCCTCCGCGCCCGCCTCATTACCAGGGATCTTGATGAAGAGGTTCTCGCGGTCCGCTCGAGCGTGAAGGTCGGCGGCGGCCTGTGCCGTCCGGCTCGCGTCGTATGCCAGGAGCGGAGAGACCTCGAGGGATACCCATCCGTCCACGCCGTCGGTCCGCCGGTGGATCGGCTCGAACAGGTCTGCCGCCCGCCTGAGGTCCTCGATCGCCAGCTCGAAGAACAGCTCTTCGGGATCCTTGGCTCCCTTGCGGCGAATCTCAGCGTCATACGCGCCTGATGCGATCGCCTTGTCGAAGATCGACGGGTTGGAGGTCAGTCCGCTCACGGAGTACTCGTCGATGTAGCGCTGGAGCTGGCCTGAGTCGAGCATCTCCCGGCTGATGTTGTCCAGCCAGAGGCTCTGTCCGGACTCATGAAGCTTCGCGGTCGGTTTCATACCTTCGAGGGTTGCGTCGGTTCGCTTCATCGCAAGACGAAAACGTGATCGTCCAATCGGCGTTCGGCGTGGCGCGCGGAGGCGCCAGCATCACCAGACGTTCGGAGATGCGCCAGCCGTTATGCCGGCGCAGCGTCGACCAGCAGCGCGGCTAACGCGCGCGCGCGGCGGGCGGCGGTCTTGTCTCCGCGGGTCGCGGAGACAATCGCCCCCATCATCAGAATCTGGACCTGGTAGCCCGTGCTTTCGGGGTCGTGGGCTCCGGCCTGCCTCGCGTGCTCTTCGAGCATCGCCCTGATGAGATCGAGCTGGCGGCGGCATTCTCGATGAACCGGACCATCCTGAGCCTGGGTCTCCAGAAGGGTGGAGATGAAGCTGCAGCCCTCGAAGTCGCGGCGACGGAACCACTTGTCGAGCACGTCGAAGAGGGTCAGCAGTCGATCGCCCGGGGTTGGAGCGAGACGTTCGATCTCGGCTTCGAGCCAGGCCCGAGTCCAGCGCTGCTCGCGCTCATCTAGGAATGCCAGCACCAAGTCGCCCTTCGAGCGGAAGTGGCTGTACAGCGTCTTCTTGGTCACGCCTGCTTCGGCGCTTATCCGGTCCACTCCAACGGCCCGGATGCCATGGACGGAGAACAGTTCGTACGCGGTATCGACGACCCGGGCGCGAGCGTTACGCCGACTACCTATCGAGATCCCCTCGAGTGCGGGCCGACGCCGGGATGCCACCCGACGCAAGCTAAACATACCAGTTTGTCTAGTCAACTAAACTGACCGGTATGGATAGGCATGGTCGCACACACTAGGCTGCCCCACCGTGTCGCGCTGAACATCCCGAACGCCAGGAACCCATCCGTCGAACCCGATGCCTTGGCAGAGCAGCTCCAGGACGTGCTGCTCGCCCTGCGTCTCGAACTACGTGAGGGAAGCCAAATCCGTGCCGAAATCCGGCGCACCTATGGTGGGCTTCTACCGCGCTTCGCGGCGCAGGCCATGCGTCGGGGAGACGAGTCGGCAAAACGCGCCGAGTGCCTCTGCCAGGACGCGCAGCGGCTGGTGCGGCTGCTCGCGGGCCGCGCGTCATCACGGGGCGACGCCGAGCGGCCTTAGCGCAAGTCTGGTCGAGGCGGGTTAGCCCACTCGTCCAGCGATGCGAGGCTGGAAGCCGCCCATCGGCTGGCCAGCGGCGGGATCGGCTCTGCTGTGGGACGTTTCCCGATCCTCTTAGAATGGCTGCTGCTCATGGCTGGTCATCGCCATCCTGTTCCGGCGGGTTGATGACGCTGCTCGGGCGGCACCGCGAGTGCGGGGTGCTCGACGGGCTGCTGGGGAACGTGCGTTCCGGGCGCAGCGGCGCGCTGGTGGTTCGCGGCGAGGCGGGCATCGGGAAAACGGCGCTGCTCGAGTATGCGATCGGGTCCGCCTCCGATCTCAGGGTTGCGCGAGCGGCGGGGGTGGAGTCGGAGATGGAGCTGCCGTTCGCGGCGCTGCATCAGTTGTGCGCGCCGATGCTCGATCAGCTCGACCGGCTTCCGGACCCCCAGCGCGACGCGCTGAGGATCACCTTCGGGTTGCGGGCCGGGGCCCCGCCGGATCGTCTCTTCGTCGGCTTGGCAGTCCTGAGTCTGTTGTCGGAGGCGGCGTCCGAGCGGCCACTCATCTGTGCGGTGGACGATGCACACTGGCTGGACCGAGCCTCCGCTCAAGTGCTGGGTTTCGTAGCGCGGAGGTTGTTGGCGGAGTCGGTGGTCATGCTGCTCGGTACGCGTGAGCCGAGCGACGATTTCCGCGGCCTGCCAGAGCTAGCCGTCGGAGCTCTGACGGTCCATGATGCGCAGGCCCTATTGGGGTCGGTGGTGCCGTGGCCGTTGGATGAGCGAGTGCTCGAGCGGATCGTGGCGGAGACTCACGGGAATCCTTTGGCATTGCTGGAGCTGCCGCGTGGTCTGTCGCCAGCAGAGCTGGCGGGTGGGTTCGGCTTGCCCGGCGCGTTGTCGCTTTCGAGTCGAATCGAGCAGAAGTTCTTGCGTCTCCTTGCGAAGCTGCCCGAGCAGACGCAGCGACTGCTGCTGGTGGCGGCGGCGGAGCCGGCCGGCGATCCGACGCTTCTCTGGCATGCCACCGGTCGGCTGGGGATTGAAAGGGCCGCGCTGGCGCCCGCAGAGACCGCTGGGCTGCTGAAGCTCGAAACCCGGGTTCGGTTTCGCCATCCGCTGGTCCGTTCCGCGGTTTATCGAGCGGCATCAGCCAGCGACCGCCGGGCGGTCCACGCGGCGTTGGCCGAGGTGACCGATCCTGACACGGACCCAGATCGGCGAGCCTGGCACCGAGCGCAAGCGGCACCTGCTCCAGATGACGACGTCGCCGCCGAGCTCGAGCGTTCCGCGGCCCGGGCGCAGCGGCGCGGAGGTGTCGCGGCGGCTGCGGCGTTCCTCGCGCGCGCGGCCGAGTTGACACCGGATCCTGCGGAGCGCGGCAGGCGGGCCTTGGCTGCCGCGCAGGCGAAGTTCGAGGCTGCGGCATCCGACGCGGCGCTCGAGTTGCTCGCGACGGCCGAGCTTGCCCCGCTCGACGAACTTCAACGCGCCCGATTGGAGCGGATGCGCGCACAGATTGCGTTCAACCGAGCGCGCGGCAGGAACGCGCCGGCGCTGTTGCTCGATGCCGCCCGTCGTTTGGAGCCGCTCGATATCGAGCTGGCTCGCGAGACCTACCTCGAGGCGATGGCGGCGTCGATGTTCGCAGGGCGCCTCGGCGGCAAACCCAGCATCCGCGAGGCTGCGGAGGCCGCTCTCGCTGCGCCGTCGACGCCACGGCCGCCACGCCCGACAGACCTGCTTCTCGACGGCTTGGCGACGAGACTCACCGAGGGCTACGCCGCCGGTGTGCTGCCGCTTCGGACCGCGCTGGAGGCGTTTCGGAGCGTGGAGGAGTTGAGCGCGGGCGACGCGCGCTGGCTCTGGCTGGCGTGTCGCCTCGCGCAGGATCTCTGGGACGACGAGCTCTGGTACGTACTCGCGACGGGCGGCGTGCTCGTGGCGCGTGAGACAGGTGCGCTCAGCGTGCTCCCCATCGCGCTCACGTATCTGGCGGCGCTCCATGTCCATGAGGGAGCGTTCGCCCGCGCGGAGGCGCTGATCGACGAGGTCGATGCCATCACGCTCGCCACTGACGCGGCAACCGTGAAGTATGGGACGGTGATGCTTACCGCCTGGAGGGGAAATGAAGCGGAAGGGCTCAAGCTGATCGAGGAGCTGACGGTCGGCGTGAGGGAACGAGGCGAGGGCATGGCGCTGGGCATCAACGCGTGGGCAGCCGCCCTGCTGTACAACGCGAACGGCCGCTACGCCGAAGCGCTCGCGGCCGCCCAGCGAGGCCGCGAGCACGACGATGTCGGACTCTTCGCATGGTCGCTCGTGGAGTTGATCGAGGCAGGCGTCCGCTGCGATGAGATGGATGCGAGCTCCGGCGCGCTCGACCGCCTGAGCGCGCGAACCCGAGCGAGCGGCACGGAGTGGGCGCTGGGGATCGAGGCCTGCTCCCGCGCGCTCCTCACCGACAGGCGTGATGCGGAGCCGCTTTACCGCGAGGCGGTCGAGCGGCTCGAGCGCAGCCGCGGCATGATCCATGCGACGCGGGCCCGTCTCCTGTACGGCGAATGGCTACGTCGTGAGAAGAGGCGCACCGACGCGCGCGAGCAGCTTCGAGTCGCCTACGAGCGCTTCAGCCGCATCGGCGCGAACGCGTTCGCCGAACGGGCGCGTGGCGAGCTCTTGGCCACCGGCGAGGCGGTACGCAATCGACGCGTCGACGCTGCAGATGACCTGACCCCGCAGGAGAAACAGATCGCACAGCTCGCCCGCGACGGCCTTTCCAACCCCGAGATCGGCGCGCGGCTGTTCATAAGCTCGCGCACGGTCGAGTACCACCTCCACAAGGTCTTTAGGAAGCTCGGCATTACTTCGCGCACGCAGCTCGACAGCGCACTCCCGTCAGAACCAGCCGCGGCCTAGCGGTCGTTCCTCGGGCCAATCGGCGATACGAAACTCGGATCGATTGAGCGTGACGGCGGGTTGTGCCGCGCTTCCCGTGCCCTTTCCTTGAAGGGCATGAACACGGCTCGATCAAAAAACAAGCTGCACGCGTAGACCGGCGGACGCTGTGTTGTTTCTACTTCTCTATTCGCCGGCCCTGATCTTCCTTCCGATACTGCTCCTGGCAGGCGTCATCTTCGTGGTCGTTCCCGGCGGCTTCATCGTCGTCCTGGCAGGTGCCTACTACCTCGCATCCGCTGGGGCGATCTGGCTCGTCGGGCTGGTGACGAAGCGTCGGCGGCACACGGTTCACGCGACACCGCAGCGAACCAAGGCGAGCTCCGCTCGCCTGCGCCCTGCCGCCGATCGCTCGATCTGAGTTCCCGATTGAAGTCAGGGATCGCTCGTGGATGATCGCGGCATGAAGCCAGTGATCAACAAGGTCAGCCACGCGCCGCTCGCGGAGACAGTCGCTCGTCTGATTGGCGAGGTCGAAGCTCGTGGAATGAAGCTGTTCACGACGATCGACCACAGCGGCGAGGCAGAGGCGGTAGGCCTCGAGCTGCCCGAAACGAAGCTTGTGATCTTCGGCAACCCGCTGGTAGGCACGCCGATCATGCAAGCTGTGCCGCTCGCTGGGCTCGACCTGCCGCTGAAGGTGCTGGTGCGGGCGGATCGGAACCGGACCTGTGTGAGTTACACCGCGCCTGCCGAGCTCGCCGCTCGGTACCAGCTCAACGATGAGCTCACCACAGGGCTGATGGGAATCAACGCCCTCACAGACGCGGTGATTGGTCGATAGGAGAGAACGAGCCCGACCATGGCCCAAGCCGTCGCCCCGAGCCTGGAACTGAACAACGGGGTGCAGATGCCCGTGCTCGGATATGGGGTCTTCCAGATACCTCCCGAGGAGACCCGAGACGCCGTCCGCGTCGCACTTAGCGCGGGCTACCGCCTCATCGACACCGCAGCCGTCTACGGCAATGAGCGCGAGGTGGGCGAGGCGGTCCACAGCGGAGAGGTGGCCCGTTCGGAGATCTTCCTCGAGACCAAGGTCTGGATCAGTGACTACGGATATGACGAGACGCTGCACGCGTTCGAGAAGAGCGCCAGCAAGCTGGGCGTCGACCAGATCGACCTGCTGATCCTGCACCGACCGCTGCCGTCAGCGTTCGACCGCACCCTGGAGGCCTACCGTGCCCTGGAGACGCTGCTCGCCGACGGGAAGGTACGCGCGATCGGTGTAAGCAACTTCGTGGTCGGGCACCTCAAAACGCTGCTCGATCGCGTCACCGTGGTGCCGGCGGTCAACCAGATCGAGTTCCACCCCTACTTCGCGCAGCGAGAGGTGCAGCGCTTCGGCGCCGAGCACGGCATCCTCACGCAGGCGTGGTCACCGATCGGCGGCGTCACCTTCTACCGCGACGGTAGCCGCGGCAGCACGCTGGACGAGCCCGTCATCGGAGACATCGCCAGCGGCCACGGCAAGACTCCGGCCCAGGTAATGCTGCGCTGGGGTCTGCAGCAGGGACGCTCGGTCATCCCGAAGTCCACCAGGCCCAGCCGGATCGCGGAGAACATCGACGTGTTCGACTTCGAGCTCTCCGCGGACGAGATGGCCGCGATCGACGGCCTCGACACCAACCGTGCCAGCCGCCCCGAGCCCAACGCAATCACCCGGGAGACCTCCTGATGTCCGAGTCCGGCACCGGCGAGCGCGCGACGGTCGATAGCCTCGACGGGGTGGCCATCCCTGCTGGGCCGGAACGGAACATCGGAGGAACGACGACACCATGAACGACAACACCGAGACCGCCATCCTTGCCGCGGGCTGCTTCTGGGGCGTACAGGAACTGCTGCGCCACCGCGATGGAGTGATCTCAACGAGGGTTGGCTACACCGGTGGGGACAACGACAACCCCACCTACAGCAACCATCCTGGTCACGCCGAGGCCGTCGAGATCGTCTTCGACCCCGAGCGCATCTCCTACAGAGACATCCTCGAGTTCTTCTTCCAGATCCACGACCCGACGACCAAGGACCGCCAGGGCAACGACATCGGCTCGAGCTACCGCTCCGAGATCTTCTACACGAGCGACGAGCAGCGCCAGGTCGCGGAGGACACGATCGCCGACGTCGACGCCTCGGGCCTCTGGCCTGGCAAGGTGGTGACGGAGGTGAGTGAGGCCGGCCCGTTCTGGGAGGCCGAGCCCGAGCACCAGGACTACCTCCAGCACCACCCGAACGGCTACACCTGCCACTTCCCGCGGCCGCGCTGGAAGCTGCCACGCCGCGAGACCGCGAGCACGCCGACAAGGCGACGCGATTGAGCGATAACGAATCCGTTCGAACCGGCCCGGATCGAGGCAATAGGTTGATCCCGTGCAAGGTTTGGAGGATGTCGCGGTCGTTGACGGTGAGCCGGTTGCGGCGCCCCTGATCCCGCGAGCAGTGACGGCCGGCGAGCTGCTCTTCGACGACGGGGCGACGCAGACGTTCGACGCAAACGGCGACACGAGCTACATCGAGGCGGACGGTCGTCCCACGCAGGGCAAGTGGTACGTCGACGAGGATGGACGCTTCTGCTCGTTCTGGCCGCCGAGCTATCGAGCTTGTTACGGCCTGCTCTGGATCGTCGAGGGCGATGAGATCGTTGGGCTGAGCTTCAAGGAACTGAGCCGGGGCACGCGATTCGACGGTCGATACACGACCCTGGCTCAAGGGGCTCGTCCGTGACGTCGCTTCCTAGCCAGACTTCTCGAACAAGTCCCGGGCCGCGAGAGAGTGCCCCCTTGGGGGGATCGCGAGACCAGCGTCTGCTGGCGAGAGTCCGACGCCTGCTGGCAAGGTGTCGAGCCATTGCCTTGCGGAGTTCGCCGCGGCCGAGCCGGGGACAGGTCCGCAGTTGAGATGGACGCCTCGCTGTCAAGCACCCTGCCCGCGGTCGGAGAGCGTGATCACGTCACCGGCTCGAGCAGCCCTAAGCTGACGCTCGTCGAGTACGGGGATTTCGGATGCCCGTACTGCTACCAAGCGAGTCGACCGGTGAAGTCACTCGTGGACCGCCTCGACGGCCTCCGCTTGGTCTGGCGCCACTTCCCCGTGCCTGCGCTCCATCCCCGAGCGGACCTCGCGGCGGAGCTCTCGGAACTGGCCGGCTTGTACGGGCAGTTCTGGGACGCACATTCGCTGCTCCTTACACCCCGCGGGCGTTTCACGCACGACGACCTACTCTCGGTGGCAGAGCGACTCGGGCTCGACCCAGCGGAGACTGACGCGGCCCTTCGCGAGCACACGTTTCGAGAGCGCGTCCTCGCCGACATCGAGGGCGGCCGGAGAGCTGGAGTCCACGCGACGCCCACCTTCTTCCTCGACGGCGAGCGCCTGGACCGGCCCTGGCGCGAACTCCCGCAGATCCTGCGGGCAAGACTCGCAACAGCCTGAGCGCCCGGCGGCGCCATCGCTAGCTCAACCGACGCTGCGATGAGGATCGCTTTCGGACACATTTCGGACAGATCAGATCCGAGAACGCTGTCCAAGCGGGGCGAGGGCAGATCATCAGCTGCGGCTCGAAACTGGCCTGTTTGCAGCGATTTTGATGGTCCTAGCTGCTCTCCGTTGGACGCGCGCAGACACCCAAATTCTCCCTCGTAAAGCGGGGGTCGAGGGTTCGAATCCCTCCGTCGGCTTGGCTCTTGCGCTTGTCCCTCGGGGCACGCGGCGTACAAAACGCATACAGATCTGACCCCCCGCGCATCTAGAGCGAGGGTCCACACGCCGGCAGCTTGGTGCAGACCCCTGGTCCTGGCGAATTGCGGGTCGCGATCATGTCTTGATGGCGAGCCTTGCATTGTCCTTGTGGCGAGCATGGCTCTGGCTCGGGGCCGGACGGCGGCCGGCTGCTCAGACCGGCCAGGTGGAGCTGGAGATCGCGCCCGGCATGGCTTTTTCCCAGAGTTCGCCGAGGCGCTTGAGGTCGCGTCGGTCGAAGCGCGCTAGGAGCATCTCGCGCACGATCCGGTGGTGGGTGACTTGTGCTTCGCGGAGGCGCCGGAGGCCATTGGTCGTCAGGCCGACGAGGAGGCCGCGCCGGTCGTCGGGGTTGGGGGCGCGCTCGACCAGCCCGAGCTTGGTGAGCCGGTCGACCGAGCGCGAGATACCGCTGGGACTCAAGTTCCGCCGCAGTCCGAGCTCCCCAATCGAGACCCTCCGCCCCGGCGCTCCCACCAGGGTGATCATCACGCCATACGAATCGATTCCGAGGCCGTGCTCGGCGCGCAGCTGACGGTCGAGCTCGCGAAAGACGGCCGAATGGACGCGCAGCATCCCTCGCCACGCGGCGAACTCCTCGGGCGTGAACGGATCCGGCTCGGGCGGCTCACCGACTGTGGTGGGGATCTCGCTGTCAGGCACCGAATTACTTGACTTGCGCAAATAAGCGCGATAGTGTTTGCATCACGCAAATACTGTACAACGTAGAGGAGAGGACCGAATGACAGCGACCGCCACCACACCTAAGGCCCTAGCTGCAGACGACGGCCTACGACTGCAATCGGGCCCGGGCCGGGATCTCGTGTTCAAGCTCACCGGCGAGGACACCGGGGGCGCGCTGGACTACTTCATCTGCGAGGTCGCGCCGCACGGCGGACCACCGCTTCACGTGCACCACCACCAGGACGAGACGATCCACGTCATCGCTGGTCGCTTCAAGGTCAGAATCGGCGATCAGGAGCACACGCTCGAGTCCGGCGGCTTCGCCTACCTACCCGCCGGCCTCCCCCATGCGTTCCTGAACCTCACCGATCAGCCGGCCGAGCTCATCATCGTGTTCGCGCCGGGCGGTGGGCACAAGTTCTTCGAGGACCTCGGCCCAGCGACCAGAACCGCGACGTTCGACCGTGACGAGATCGCAGCGATCTTCGAACGCCACGGAATGTCACTCCTGGGCCCGCCGCTCAGCGCCGACTGACCGGCGCGTTGTCCAAAACAGACCGGCGCTGGGCCCGTGCCGCAAGCCAGCACAAGCAAGCTCGGCCCCACACCTGCTTTGGGACGACGGAGCGACGAGCCATAACCCTGCACAGCCGGAGTGCGGCATCGGAACGCGAGCGGCGGCTGCGCGTCCGCGTTAGGCGTGCGCGGGTTCGCGAATGGTGCGTCGGGTGATGTGCGCCGGAGGCTGGCGAGTGGCGTTACAGCGCGGACTCTGATCAGTTCGGTCATCTCGGCGGGGCGACCGGCTCGACTGGCTCGTGCGCGTAGTGCACGCTCCCAGTTCGCGACCAGTCTGCCCCCTGTTGTTCGATCTCTCGCACGAGGCGGAGTGCCCGCCCGGCTGATGCGGTCATGGTGCGTTCTCCTTACCCACGCCAGTGAGCGGCTTGCGCGCAGCCGCAGGCGCCGAAAACTGACCGCAGACAAACGCCGCCCAACCCGAGCCGAGCGGCAGACAGGTAGACGTCGCTGAACGGCTCAGCCGGCCCCGGTCGCTGGAATCCAGCACGCAGACCGGAGATGATGAGCCTATGCGGCCGAGCGACACCCCGGGCGAGCGAGCGGCGCTGGCCCACGAGCGAGCGATGCGCGCCTACCGGCAAGCCGCCGCGGCGCACGAACGCGCTTGTCGGCTGGAGTTCACAGCGGCCGAGTTCTGGGAGCGGCACGGCAAGCCGCAAGCTGCCGAGCAGCATCGGCACGCCGCCCGGCGCCACAGCCGATTGGCGGCAGACGACGAACAGCGCGCTGCACTAAGCCTTGATGGCTAGCCGGCCGGCTTCCGTCGGAAAGTGGACTCTTCGCGCTCCGGCGGTGCGGGACCGCCGCTGAATGCGGGGTGTGAACACTCTCCTCGGGGGGTAGCGACGGGCCAGGGGCTGCACCGGGCAGGCCCACGGTCGCCGATGCAGGGCATCGGCGTGCGCGACAGCCATTGAGAGAGAGAGGCTTCTTGTGAATGTCATAGGCCGTCGTGGCGCGCTGGCGCGGCGAACCACTCAGGCGCTCCCTTGAGCCCGCGCGAGACCGAACCAACAGCGGAGATCGAACGGCGGATCTCAGAAGAGATCCGAGGCATCCACGAGCAGGCCTACGGCCAGGAGGTCGCCGCGGTGCGCACCCTGTTCGTCGACGACATGGTGATCTGCGTGCTCGACATCCGCCTGCTCACGCACGAGCGCACACTTCTCGACGCGGGGCAGCCGAGCGATCACATCCGCACTGTCCGCCAGCAGTTTCAGGAAACGATCCGGACCACGTTCGCGGCCGCAGTTGAGCACATGACAGGCAGGCGGGTCATTGGGTTTGTGAGCGATACCCACGTGGAAGACCCGCCGTTCGCGGTCGAGTTCTTCCGCCTCGCTCCGGAGGTGGAGAGCTCCGACCAGGAGAGGGACGAGGGGCCGGCCTGAAGCTGTGACGTCGGCTCGGGCTGGCGGCAGTTTCGAACTACGAGCGGCAGCGTTAGGACCCCGAGCTGGCTGTCGGCTCGAGCAGGAACGTTTCCACCTGGACCTCCTGGGTCGGGTCGCTGGCGCTCAAGAAGCAGCGCACCTGGCGCCCCAACAGCCGTTCGACGGCGGCGATCCAGTGATCTTTGATCACGTCCTGCATGTTGTGGCGAGCCTGGTCGACCGCCGACGATCGGCCCGACTCCGACAGCGTTCGCTCGGCCTGGGTAAAGCCACCCTCGAGCACCACCACCAGCAGGTCGCGATCGAGCGTGCTGCGGGCCTTGATCGGTCCACGGCCATAGAACTCTTTGTGCAGCGCCACGATCGCGTTGGTGATCTCGACCAGCCCGGCGCTTCGGCCGACTGCATCCTTCGGCTCCGCTTCCGCCATAGCGAATCGCTTCCTGTCCGGGCACTCCCACTGGACTGGGAATCGCATCGATCGTAGCGCGCACAGGTCGCCGCAGCATTGGGCTGAGGGAGTTGTGGGTGTACGCGACCGTCGCGCGCGTAGCAGCGCAAGTGTGGGACGGGGCCAGTCCAGCGGATTCCATAAGGAAGACCTCGCTCGGGAACCGGCCTGCCTTTAGCTAGCCGGACTTCCTGGGTTAGTCCGCTTCGTCCTCGCCTCCTGCCCTCGCGCGACCCCGCCTGCTTCCTCATCGGGCTGGTCTTCCCTGGCCACCTCGCGCTCGGTGGCAGCGGTCTCGCGGTTGATTTGCGCCTGCTCTCTTCTCTGGCCCTGTCGCTCCCGCTCGGCCGCCGCCGCCGCTCGTTCCCTACGCTCCACCTCGCGCTGCTCGGCAGTCCCTTCGCGTTCGTCCGCGATGTGCTCCCGCTCATCGGCGGAGCGCTCGCGCGCGTCTGCCAGACGCTCGCGCTCGTCAGCGATCCTGTCCCGCTCGTCTGCCAGGTGCTCGCGCCTGTCGCCGGCAATCTCTTGCCGTTCGGCGCCGGCGATCTCTCGGCTGGTCGCGGATCGCTCTCTGCGCTCAGCCTGCCGCTCCCGCTCGAGCTTGGCCTCGTCGCGCTCGTGACGCTCCAGCTCGCGCTGCTCCGAAGTGCCCTCGCGTTGGTTGGCGATCCGCTCTCGCTCGTCCGCCGTCACGTCGCGCTCGTCCGCCAGGCGCTCGCGCTCGTTCGCCAGCCGCTCGCGTTCTTCCGCGATCCGCTCGCGCTCGTCCGCCAGCCGCTCGCGCCTCTCGGCAGCCGCCTCGCGCTCGTCCAGGCCCGCGGCCTGTCTCTCGCGCGCCTGGGTCAGCTGCTCGCGCCTCAGGGCGAGCCGCTCTCGCTCTTCGGCAAGCTGCTCCCGCTTATCGGCGATCTGCTCGCGCTCCGCGGCGACGCGCTCACGCTCGCGAGCCACCCGAACGACCTCACTCGACTCGCGCGCCTGCTCCCGAGCGTCACCCGCAGACGCGGCGACGCCCTCGGCTGGATCTCCGTCCACGTGCATCAGCGATCGGCTTCCTTCGACTACGCCCAAGCGTAACTCGCTCGGCGCTGAACCCCCTACTTGCTGTAGCGGGATCGAGATTGCGGGCGAACTCGGCTTTCACCCGCTGGTCCAAGCTGGTCGCACCTGATACTTGCTACGTTCCTACGCACAGGCTGGTGTTATCGCCAGCGAGAAGTGCAGGCGCTCGTAGGTCGTTGCTCGAACCAGCATCCTCCGCGTACGCGGCACAGACAAACGGAGGAGCACATGCCAACAGGAACCGTCAAATGGTTCAGCGACGAGAAGGGCTTCGGCTTCGTCACGCCGGATGAGGCGGGCAAGGACCTGTTCGTCCATCACTCCGGCATCGTGGGCGATGGCTACAGGTCGCTCGCCGAGGGCGCCAAGATCTCCTATGACGCCGAGGCCGGCGACAAGGGACCGAAGGCCGTCAACGTCCAACTGCTGTAGAAGCCGCACAGGCTCACAGTTTCGAGAGGCCGCCCCGGCGGCCCCTCTCTGTACAACGTCAGCCCACCGGCCGGCGCACCCTCGACCACGAAGGGAACACGCATGGCCTCGAGTGGCAACAGGAAGACCACGATGTCGAAGCGCGCCCGCGAGAACAAGCTCCGCGAACGGCGCGTCGAAAAGCAGGCCAAGAAGGCCGCCAGGAAACTGGCCTCAGCGGAACAGCGAGACGCTGGCGGCGCTGACCCGGCCGGCACGAGCGTCCCGCCGGCCGAACCAGGCGACCGCGGGGAAATTCCGGGGCTCTAGCGGCGTGGGTCGGCCACGCCGTCTTCGGACACATCAGATCCGAAAATGCTGTCCACGTGGGAGACGCGGGACAACGCGGCTCGCCTGGGTCGCCGGCGGGGTGAACACGGTTCTCATACGGTCACCTCGTCGCGCGCGGCGCGGCGCAGTCCCTCGATTGACTGCTCGAGCCAGTGGCGGAAATAGCGTTTGCCGGCTACCAGGTCGAAAACGCGCACGCGAGCCGTCTTCGGATCGACGCCGAACTCGGCATCGATGAAGGTGCCGCCCTGTGCGTCCGTGATCAGCCAGTGGGTGTAGGTGCCGGTGTCGAGGCAGCGCAGCAAGAGTTCATGGCAGTCCTCAAGCCGCTCGACCGACACATCGGTTTCGATCACACCCATCGGCGACTTGAGTACCTGCCGGTAGCTGCAGCCGGCCTCGAGACCGTCGCAGGCCACGTCAACCACCCGCGGCCACCACTCGGGGTGGCGCTCGACATTGCCGACCAACTGCCAGACCGTCGTGCGCGGCACATCTAGCTGAGCTTGCTGCCGGTAGCAGGACATCAGGCCGGCACCCGCCTTGAACGCTTCCGTAACAGGCGCCACTCGGGCCAGCCCTCTTCAAGGCGCCGCGCGTCGTGACCGGCGGCGCGGAGCTTTCGCACAGCCTCATGGGCATAGGCACAGAATGGGCCGCGACAGTAGGCCACGATCTCGCGATCGGCCGGCAGCTCGGCTAGGCGCCGCTCGAGCTCGGCGATGGGAACTGAGCGCGCACCCTCGATGTGACCCGCCGAGTACTCGTCCTCGGGCCGCACGTCGATCAGCACGATGTCGCCGCTCGCCAGCCGCTTGACGAGCTCGTCCCGGCTGATCGCCTCGACCTCGTCGCCCAGGTAGTGGCGGGCGGCCCGATCGACTTCGGCGAGCTGGCGGGCCGAAGTTTCACGTAGCGCCAGCCACAGCCTGAGCGCGTCCTCACCGGCGAGTTCGTAGCGCACGCGGGTGCCTTCGCGCGTGCGCGTAGCGAGACCAGCCGCATGCAGCGCCTGGAGGTGCTGCGAGGTGTTGGCAGTGGACTGGTCGCTCAACCGGGCCAGCTCCTCTACGGAGCGAGGGGCCTGGGCCAGCAGGTCCAGCAACTCAAGCCGTACAGGGCTGGCGAATGCCTTGCCCATCACCGCGATCGCCTCAAACAGGGCCTGCTTGTCTCGCTGGCTTCCCATCGCCGTTGCTATTCAATAGATCACTTGATAGCTTGTCAAGTGCCAATCCACTCGACGCGGAGCCGCTCATGTACTTCCGACAGCTTCTGAACGACGAGACGGCCTGCGCCTCGTACCTGCTCGGTTGCAAGACCCACGGCCAGTTCGCGGTCGTCGAGCCGCATGTCGACCTGGTCGACCACTACATCGCGCTCGCCGAGCAGCAGGGTGCGCCGATCGTCGCGGTCTTCGACACGCACGTGCAGGGGGACCACGTATCCGGTCTGCCGCAACTCATCGGGCGCACCGGTGCGACGGCGTACCTTCCAGAGGGAGCGGGGGTGGACTTCCCACACCACGCGCTCGCCGACGGGGAGGTGGTAACGCTCGGCAACACCGAGATCCAGGCAATCGCCACGCCCGGCCACGCGCTCGCGCACCACGCCTACCTCGTCACCGACCACACTCGGGCGCACGAGCCGTGGTTCGTCCTCAGCGGCGACGCGCTACTTGTTGGCGACGCTGGGCGCCCTGACCTGCATGCGCACGGCGAGCAGACGCCCGAGGAGCTGGCACGCACGCTCTATCGCTCGATCAAGCAGCGGCTGCTCACGCTGCCTGATCAGCTTCTCCTCTATCCGTCGCACTACTCGGGCTCTGTCTGTGGTCGCGGCCTGTCAGCCAACCCGATATCCACGATCGGCTTTGAGCGTCTCCACAACCGCGCCGTGCAGTTCGACTCGGAGGACGCCTTCGTCGAGGCGCTGCTCGAGGACATCCCCCCGGCGCCCGAGCAGCAGGCCGCGATCGTCGCCGCCAACCGGGCCGGGGAGGCAGGGAGCCAGGCATGGATCCCGTCGCGAAGCGCGTAGTGCTGCCCTGGATCGCTTCGATCCGCGAGCGGCTCAAGTCATAGGCGCGCCCGCGCCGGTGCCAGTGATGCATACCGCCGACGTTCGTCTGGGCCTCCGCGAGAACGCCGCGCAGTTCTCGCTGCTTGTTGCTGTCAACGCTTTCGTCGGCGCGATGGTCGGGCTCGAGCGCTCCACGCTGCCGCTGATCGGCCGCGACAACTTTGGCATCACCTCGAGCGCGGCGGTGCTGTCGTTCATCGTCGCCTTCGGGCTGGCCAAGGCCTTCACCAACCTCGGGGCGGGCGTGCTGGCGGAGCGCGTGGGCCGCAAGCGCCTGCTCGTGATCGGCTGGGGGGTGGCGCTTCCGGTACCGCTGCTGATCCAGGTCGCTCCGAGCTGGGCGTGGATCGTCACCGCCAACCTGCTGCTCGGCATCAACCAGGGGCTCGCCTGGTCCATGACCGTGGTGATGAAGATCGACCTCGTTGGACCGAAGCGCCGCGGACTCGCCCTCGGGCTCAACGAGGCCGCCGGCTACGGGGGTGTAGCGCTAGCCGCCGCGCTGAGCGGGCTGCTCGCCTCCCAGTTCGCGGCGCGCGACGTGCTGGTGGTCGCCGGTGCGGCGATCGCGGTCGTCGCGTTCCTGCTGTCGGCGGGTTTCGTGCGTGACACCGCCGCGCACATGGCGCTCGAGCAGGCGCAGGCCGAGCCCGGCGCAGACGCTGCTGCACCCCGGCTCGGGCAGGCGTTCCGCGACGCCAGCTACCGCCAGCCCGCTCTTCGCTCCTGCTCGCAGGCCGGGCTCGTGAACAACCTGAACGACGCACTTGCCTGGGGGCTCGTGCCGCTCTTCCTGGCCGCCCACGGGGCCGGGGTGGGCGAGGTCGGCGTGGTCGCCGGCATCTACCCGGCGGTCTGGGGGGCGGGCCAGATCTGGACCGGCCACTGGTCAGACAGCGTCGGCCGCAAGCCACTGATCGTGGCCGGCATGCTGCTGCAGTCCGGCGCGCTGCTGATCCTCGCCCTCTCGGGCGGACGAGTGGCCATTGCGGGCCTGTCTGCCGTGCTGCTCGGAGCCGGGACCGCGCTCGTCTATCCGACGCTGATAGCTGCGATCTCCGACGCCGTCCTGCCGATCGCGCGCGCCCCCACGGTCGGGGTGTACCGCTTCTGGCGTGACACCGGCTACGTGGCCGGGGGCGTGATCGCAGGCGTGGTCGCGGATGCCCTCGGCTACGGCGGCGCGATCGCTGTGGTCGCGGCCCTCACCGCCGCATCCGGCGTCTGGGTGCTGTTCGACATGCCATCGCGCGGGGCGCGAGCCAGCTCGGCAGCACCCTGGCCGATCGTCAAGCGCGCTCCCTAAGCATCGCTCTCAAGGCGCTGCTTCAGGCGCCTCAAGTTCTCCGGCATCTCCTTCTGCGCCCCTCTGCGCACGACGAGCGGGACGAGCAGCTTGCCGATCCCGTGCCCCTCGAAGTCGATATCGATCGTGACGCGCGATCGCGCCCGCTGGTCGAGCGGCTCGACACCGACGTTGACGGTCGCTCTGATCGGTCCCTCGATCCCATGCACGGCCCAGGTGCGTGGCGGCTCGAACTTGGTCACCTCCGCGGTCACCGATCTTTCGGCCAGCCCAATCCTGCGAGTGGTGACGCACCTCGTGCCGACGGCGGTCTGGCCGTTTCCTTCCATGTGCCCGTCGACGACGCCCTGTTGCCACTCGCCGAAGCGCGAAGGATCGGTGACATAGGAGAAGACATCCTCCGGCGCGCGGTCGACCTCGATTGTCTCGATGATCGCTGTCATGCGTGGTCTCCAATCGGTGGTCGTCAGGCCGCCAGCCGGTCGGCGAACGCGCGCAGGCAGCCGGGCCAGCCGTTGTCGGAACCGAGCGCGTCGCGCAGGCCTTGCCAGCCTTCGCCATGCCGCTCGATGTTGCGGTGCTCCAGGTCAACCCGCGTGCGGTCCTCGCCCTCGGGGCTGAAGCGCACTTCGACCTCACTCGTCCTCGAGTGATCGGTCTCGATCTGCCAGTGCGGGCTGATGTCCCAGCTGATCACCACACGAGTCGGCGGCTCATAGGCGAGCACCCGCGCCCAGTGGCACTCGCTGCCGTCGGTGCCGCGGTCGTAGACCTGTCCGCCGGCGCGCGGCTCGAACACGCGCTCGGCGATGTCGACAGAGAGCAGGTTGTACTCGCGCGGGAACCAGCTGTCTATGCCCTCTGTGAAGACCTCGAACGCCAACTCGATCGGCGCTTCCACGACCATCGACGTCCGTAGCGACGTGCCCGCTGCCTCAGTGCTCATGACTTCTCCCTTGCTCGTTGTTCAACGGCCTCCTTGTAGGCCAGAAGCGCCTTGCTCCAAAACTGGTCGAGCTCGGCGCGCAGCGCCTCGATTCCGGCTGGGTCGAGCTGATAGATGCGGCGCGCCCCCTCCCGCCGATCGATGACGAGGCGAGCGTTCTTCAGCACCTTGAGGTGCTGGGACACCGCGGGACGGCTGACCGGCAGCACGCCGGCAAGCTCAACCACAGCCCGGGGCCGTTCGGCGAGCTGCTCGAAGATCGCTCGCCTGGTTGGGTCACCCAGCGCGGTCCACCCGTCCCTTTGGTAAGTCTGCACGAACGGTAAGTTTGCACTTACGTCTCGCTTTGTCAACCGGGTTGCACCAGCCGCGCGAGCCCAAGTTGCGTTCCTCTATCTCTCGGGCGTATGGTCCGGACCGAACAAGACCCCGCCGCTACGCTCGCTCAATGGGCACGCAGGACGAAGATCCGGTTCGCGAGGCGGGGAGGCTTCCCAAAGGCCGGCTCGCCCGGACGGCGCGGGTCGGCGGCCTCGTGACCGGGCAGGGCCTGCGCTGGGCCGGGATGCGAACCGCCAACCGGGTCCGGACGCCTGAGCGCGCGGCGACGGCTCGGAGGGAGCGCACATCGGCGCTCGTCGAGCAGCTCGTCGATCAGCTCGGGCAGATGCGTGGCGCGGCCATGAAGGTCGGTCAGATGATCTCGATGGTCGAGTTCGACGGCCTTCCCGAGGATGAGCGGGACGAGTTGCAACGGAGGCTCGCGGCGCTCCGCGATGACGTCCCGCCCGTTCGATTCGGGGAGCTCGAGAAGCTGATGCGCCGGGAGTTCGGCGGTCCGCTCGAGCGGGTGTTCCGCGACTTTGACGAGCACGCGTTCGCGGCGGCGTCGATTGGTCAGGTCCACCGCGCCACCACGATCGACGGCGACGACGTGGCCGTGAAGATCCAGTATCCCGGAGTGGCGGAGGCGGTCGACACCGATCTGCGCAACGCGATGATGCTGCTGCCTCTTGTGAAGCGGCTTGCCCCGGGCCTGGACGCGAAGGCGCTCGCCGCGGAGATGCGCGAGCGAATCAGCGAGGAGCTCGACTACGAGCTCGAGGCCCAGAACCAGCGCCGCATCGGAAGGCTGCTGCGGGGACATCCGTTCGTGCGTGTGCCGCAAGTCGACACGAGCCTTTCGACCCGGCGGGTGCTCGTGTCCGAGTACGTCGAAGGGGAGCGCTTCGAAGCGGTCCGGCGAGCCGACGAGGCGGAGCGCGACCGCTACGGAGAGATCGTCTTCCGGCTCTACTTCGGGCTGCTTTACCGCGACCGCATCGCGCTCGGGGACCCGCACCCCGGCAACTACCTGCTGTGTCCCGATGGTCGGGTGTGCTTCCTCGACTTCGGCTTGCTGCGCAGCGTCGACGCCGCGCGCGTTGCGGCCGAGCGGGGAATCGCTCTCGCCGTTAGAGATGGCGACGCCGACGGCCTCAAGGCTGCGTTACGCGCCGGCGGCTATCTGCCGGCCAGCCGCGCGGATGCCGTGGACGCCGACTTCGCCCTGAGCCTCATGCGAATGGCGATCAAGTGGTACGCGGTCCCGGGAGAGCGCCGCTTCTCACCCGCCGACCGGCGGGGCCGCGATCGGGACCGGCCGGACCCGGAGGAGCGGGCCGCGATGAGGATGCAGGTGAACCAGTTCACCCTGCCGGCGGAGGCGGTGCTGATCCGGCGGATGCACGGCATCGTGGCCGTGGTCCTGGGACAGCTGCGTGCCGGCGCGGACTGGGGCGCGATCGCCGCCGAGTACCTGCACGGCGAGCCGCCATCCACGCCCCTCGGGCAGGCCGAGGCCGAGTTACTCGCCCGCCGCGCTCGGTAGGCAAGGCTCAGACCCAAGCGTGCGCGTTCGCACGCTATCCGCTGAGCAGGACGTGCCCCGGGTGCGCATCCGCGAGCTCGCCGGCACGCTGCCCAGCAGCTCCTCCGCCTCGTGCGCGTTGATCTTCACGAGGTCGGGGGCCTGGCCGAGGCTGGCCGCGAGCGCCGCGCCCTGGGCGTCCACCGTCGAGCGCACCCCGTGCGTTCTCGCTGTGGCCGCGAGCCGGGCGTAGGCATCGTCGTGGCGCCGGCGGGAAGCGATCCCGTGAGGGCGACCCAGGTCGCCTTCGGGAGCAGTTCCTCCACGCTGTGCTCGAGCGCGGCCCACGTTGAGCCCCTTCCCGCCCGGCACGAGGACGAAGTGCTTTGGCCGATGGGTGGCGCCGAGGGTGATCCGGTCGACTTCGAAGAGTCTGTCGATCGACGGATTGGCAGCCACGCACGGGATCACGCCGTCTTCTCGGAATGGCTAGGCCGAGTCGGCGCTCGCCGCCCCGTAAGCGAGCCGCAGGATCAAGCGCAGGGATTGCTCTGGACCGGGCCAGTGCTCCCGCACGACGCTGGGACCTGGGCCGCGAAGGACGCTTCGCAGGACGAGGGCCACGAGGATCGCGTCGTCGAGCTGGCCCGCAATCGGAATGAAGTCGGGCACCAGGTCGAACGGCAGCGCGAGGTAGGCGATCATCCCCAGCAGGAGCCCCTTGCGCCGGCGGTCCACGCGCGGGTCGGCGGCGAGCCGCTTGAAGAGGACGACGCAGTCGGGGATGAACCCGCCCAGCGCGCGGGCGTCGCTGCGGCGGCCCAGTACGACGAGCGCGAACACGCCGGCCGCGTAGAGCACCACCGCCGCGACGGCTATGAGGATCAGCCAATGGACCACGAGGTCCCCCTGACTACAGCACCGAAAGCCCGGCGTGCTGCCTGCGGGGTGACTAATCGCCGCACCCGTGCCGCGCTGTGCGCGTCAGGGACCAGCCTGCACCTTGAACACCCGCCACGTGCAGACGCCGAAGTTGCACTTGCCCGCGGCGCGGACGCGGATCATCAGCCTGCCGGCCTGGAGCGCCTGGAACTCGTAGGCCAGCGGATGATCGTGACTCGATCCCGTCTTGATGCGGGCCTCGAGGAACAGAGCGGTCCTCGCGAAGTTGATGCGTGAAGTGATCTGCCACCTCGGCCCGCGTAGGAAGCGCTGCTTGTCGATGCCGGGCTCGAGGTCGCGGAGCGAGGCGTTGACGGTCTTGAAGGGCATCGACGCGCTCGGCAGCTTCGTGCGGGCCACTCCCTTGAAGCGCAGCTCGAGCGGACGAAGGTCGCTGGAGGGACCGATCAGCGCCCTCAGCGCCCAGCCCGAGCTCATGTACTTCCCGTGGAACTTGACGCGCTTCGGCTGCAGCGACCTGGGCAGCTTGCCGAACGACAACGGTGCCGGCGCCTGCAGCTGGAGCGTGGTGGTAGTGGACGCGGTGCACTCGCTCCCGTCCGACTGCAGCTGCGTCCACGTGAGCGTGATGGGCAGCGGGCCGGCCGCGTCCGAGATCACCGTCGAGCTCTTTACGTGAACGCCCGCGGGCGCCGAGATCTGGACGTCGGGGTTCGAGCCGTCGGGGAAGCTGGTCTCGATGTCTATATCGTGCGTGGCGGTGAGCGGCCCGCCCGCTCCGGCTTGCCGATCCTTCGCCGTCAGGGTCGGAGTGGCGCCGCCCGGCGGGCACGGTGGAGCGCCGCCCTGAGCGCCGGCGTCCGGCGCGGCGGCCACGGTGGCGGCCGCAAGCCCAGCGAGTAGAAGACAGCGGGGCATGGGCACGCCGACCCTAACCGGGCCCGTTCGCCGCGGTCAAGCGTCAGCGGCCCTCCAGCGGTCTTATCCTGCGGGAGGTGGGCGGACTCGAACTGGACATCGACGCCCCGGTCGAGCGCTGGGGCGACGATCCGAAGCTCGTGGCCCTCCTGGGCGAGCAGGGCGCGGCGGGTTTCCGGGCGGTGCTCGACGGCTTTCCCGAGCTCGTCGGTGTGCTGTGGGCGATCCGCGACGCCGGAGGTCGCATCGTCGACTTCTCCTTCGGATACGGGAACCCCGCCATCCTGCGCAGCTTCCGCCTGCCCGCCGCCACCCCCGATCGCTACACGCTCCTCGAAGCGCTCCCGCAAATGCGAGACAGCGGGGCATTTCACGCCTACACGCGTGTGGTGGATTGTGGCGAGCCGTGGGTGCAGGAGATCACCTACGACACCCCGTTCGGCGACGGATACATGCTCGGCACGTTCACCGAGCGGACGATGAAGCTCGGCGACGGCCTGGTGACCTTCCTCACCGATGTGACCGAGCAGCGCCGCATGGAGGCGGACCTGCGGAGCTATGCCGAGGTGGTGGCCCATGATCTGCGCGAGCCGATCACCGCGATGTCGCTCCTCGTCGCGCTGATCGAGCGCCAGGGTGACGCGCCGCCGCCCGCGGAGCTGGTGGGACAGCTCCGCGCGAGCACCGATCGCGCGCGTGCGCTCGTGGATTGCGTGCTCACTTACGCGCGCGCGGGAGCGCTGCGCTCAGAGCGAGTGGACCTCTCGAGGCTCGTGACCGATGTGAAGGAGGATCTGCGCGCGCGCGTCGGCGAGGCGCACGCGACCATCGCCGTGGGCGATCTTCCAGTGGTGCAGGGAGATTCGGGTCAGCTCCGCCGCGTGCTGCAGAACCTGATCGTGAACGCGCTGAAGTTCCGGAGCGACGCGCCGCCGCGCGTCGAGGTTTCGGCGGAGCGTGGCAGCCAGGAGTGGGTCATCGGCGTGCGCGACAACGGCGTCGGTGTCGACCCCGCGCAGGTGGGCCGCATCTTCGGTCTCTTCGCACGGGCTGACACGCGGGCCGACGGTGCTGGTATCGGTCTCGCCGTCTGCCGCCGCATCGTGGAAGCGCACGGCGGGCGCATATGGGTCGAGCCGGGTGCGGGCGGCGGCAGCGTCTTTCGCTTCACGCTTCCGCGGGAATGATCCGTGTACTGCTCGCGGACGACCAGGCGCTGATCCGCGCAGGCTTCCGGCTGCTGCTCGACGGTGAGCACGACATCGAGGTGGTTGGTGAGGCCGTGGACGGTGAAGAGGCCCTCGAGCTGACCCGCGAGCTCAAACCCCACGTCGTCCTGATGGACATTCGCATGCCCACCGTCGATGGCATCGAAGCCACGCGCCGTATCGCCGCCGCGGACGAGCTCGAGCAGGTTCGGGTCCTCATCCTCACGACCTTCGAGAGCGACGAGTACGTGTTCGAGGCGCTGCGCGCCGGCGCGAGCGGGTTCCTGCTGAAGGACACCGAGCCCGATGAGCTGGTCCGAGCGGTCCGGCTGATCGCCGGCGGGGAGGCGCTCCTCGCTCCAAGCGTCACCCGGCGCCTCATCGCCGACTACACCACGCGCCCGCAGCCGGCGCGCTCTCTGCCGCCGACGCTGGCGGACCTGACCGCGCGCGAGCGCGAGGTGCTGACGCTGGTCGCGGAAGGCCTGACAAACGATGAGATCGCGCAGCGGCTGGTGGTCAGCCCCGCCACGGCGAAGACTCACGTGAGCCGCACGATGCAGAAGCTCGGCGCGCGCGACCGCGCGCAGCTCGTGGTGATCGCATACCGCTCCGGGCTCGTCCGCGTCGAGCCGGGCTGAGCCGTACTCCTGAGGGAGTACATGAAATTGCCTCCCATCGGGGGACGACAGCCGCCACGGCTCGCAGCAGCATGGACGGCATGAACCTCGAACGCTTCAACTCCCTTCGCAAGACCGTGAGCACCCGCTCCGGCGAGGTGGCCTACGTCGACATTGGCAGCGGGCCTACCGCGCTCTTCATTCACGGCGTCGGCACGAGCTCGTACCTGTGGCACAACGTGATAGACGAGCTTCAGCACGAGCGCCGTTGCGTGGCGCTCGACCTGCCCCTGCACGGACGCACACCCGCGGCGGCGGGCCAGGACTTTTCGCTCGGGTGGTTCGCCCGCGTGGTGGCTGACTTCTGCGACGCGCTCGAGCTCGACGAGATTGATTTGGTGGCGAACGACACCGGCGGCGCCGTCGCGCAGATCTTCGCCACCAAGCATCCGGAGCGCCTCGCCACGCTGACCCTGACCAACTGCGAAACGCACGACAACGTTCCGCCTAAGGCACTCAAGCCGGCGGTGATCCTAGCCCGCGCTCGGCTACTTGCTCCCACCCTGCGCTGGCTCACGAGGAGGCCGCCGATGGCCCGCCGGACGGCCTTCGCTCAGGCCTACGAAAAACCCAAGCGATTGAGCGACGACACGATTCGCGAGTTCCAGGAGCCGCTGCTCGGCACGCCCGAAAGGGCGCGGCAGTTTCAGCGCCTGATCGCCTCGCTGCATGCGCGTGACCTGCTCGCGGTCGAGCCCGCCCTCAGGACGCTCGACGTGCCCACGCTCGTGGTGTGGGGCACCGGCGACATCTTCTTCAAGCTCGAATGGGCCCACTGGCTTCGAGCCACCATTCCGGGCGCCACCGAGGTCGTCGAGATCGCCGGTGGTCGCCTGTTCTTCCCGGATGAGCGCGCCGACGAGTTCGTGCCGCACCTTCGGCGGCATTGGAGTGGTCAGCGTCCGATCAGCGTCGCTGCCTAGCCTCGCTCCGCAGCATCACGCAATCGAACTCGAGCACGCGCGCCGTCCGTACATCGCGGCTCACCGGATAGAGGCCGGTGATCTCGAAGCCTGCCGCCTCGTAGGCGGCGAGCGCCTCGGGCATCCGCGGCATGCCCTCGTAGAGCTGCAGCAGAGCGACCTCCGACTGCAGTCCGACGAAGTCCGCCACGCGCTCGCCCAGTCCGGCGAACACCTCGAGGTCGTAGCCCTGCGTGTCGAGCTTGAGATAGGGCCGCGGATCGGACACCTCTGCGAGGACCTCATCGAGGATCGAGTCCAATCGCCGGACCGGAACGTCGACTGTCGTGGGATTCCGCAGACGCGGGTGGCGGCGGGCCCCGAAGCTCGTGGCGGGCAGCATCGAGCTGAGCGTGTCGACCACGACGTTCATAGGCACTTCACCCTCCTCCCGCCCGAGTGCCCAGGGATAGACCGTCCATTCCGGATCCCGCTCGGCGGTGCGGCGCAGCTGCCTGAATGTCTCGGGCACGGGCTCGAACGAGGCGATGTGGCCGCGGTAGCCGGCATCGCGGAGACGCATCCCGAACTGGCCGCGGTTGGCGCCGACGTCCAGGACGCAGTTGACCCCGTACATGTCCATGACCGCCGCCACATGTCCGTGTGCGAGGTACTCGGCGAGCCCGGTCTCCATTTCGAACCATTCCTCGCGGGCGAGCCCGCGGTCGGTGGCCAGCACTGCTCCAGCGGTGAGCTTTCGAACCTGGGCGCGACCCCGGCGGCCCAGCACGCCGGATCCCGGACCAATGGTCGCGGCCTCCACCCCGATGGAGCGGAGCAGGCGGAGTATGCGGCGGCGCCAGGCTCGAGATAAGACCATCGGTTAAGCGCCACCTTATGAAACCTCTCCCGGTAAGCGAAGTCTCACCTGACCCTTAAGGGAATTTGGCTTCCCGCGGAGGATCCTGTTGCGGGGGTTTTCCCGTCGTGAGGAGTGGGGTGCAGTCCCAAGCTGCTCTGCCGAGGCGCCGTCCGAACGGGGTGTCTCGCGTGTTGGCCGAAGTGGGAATCGCGGCACTTGTGGTCGCGCTCCTTGCGCTCGCACTGCGGCCCGGGCTGGGACCCGGCGCTCTGATCGCCGCCGCCGCGCTGGTGGTGCTCGGCCTGGCAGACGCCGCCACCGTGCTCATCAGGCGCATCCGGGGCACGCGCAGACCGCGCGGCCGCACGGCGCCTCAGGCGGCGGGACGCATCGCCACGCTCGCAGCCGCGATCGTGCTGGTGCCGGCGGCGATCTCCTACATCGCCGCGATGACGCGTCCGTCGAACTCCTCGCTCTCGATCCGCTCGGTGGAGTGGCTGCGGGACAACGGCGGGCGCTCGCTCGTGTCGGAGGTCGAGCGCATCTACTACTCGATCACGGCGCCGGCGAAGGGCGGCCCGGCGCTGAAGCATCTCGAGGTGGCAGGTGTGGCAGCGGCACCGGTGCTCACCCATCAACTGCCACACCGCGCGACTCCGGTGCCAACCGCACCGCGCCCGCATCCCGCCTACCGCCCGCGCGACATCACGCCCGTGATCCACCCGGCTCTCCCCGGCGAAGGGGTATGGCGCGTGACGCAGGCGCGCTTCGCGCACGAGCCGTCGCCGCCCGTGCTGGTAACGACCTACCGGCCGGACCCGAGCTACCCGCGCGTGGTGGCGGGCCTCGCCTGGATCAACCACCTCCGCACCCACCTCGCGCTCTACACCGGCATGCAGGAGCCGCCCGGCGCAACCGGACCGCATGCGGTGCCCGCTTCGGGACTCACGAAGCTTCTGGCCACCTTCAACAGCGGCTTCAAGCACGCGGACTCGAACGGCGGCTTCTTCAGCGCCGGACACCTCTTCGAGCCGCTGCGGCCCGGTCAGGGCACGATCGTCGGGACCACCACCGGCCGCCTTGACGTGCGCGCGTGGCAGGGCGGTCCTGCACCGCCCTCGAGCATCGCATTCGCACGCCAGAACCTTCCGCTGATCGTCGACCACCACCGGCCCAATCCCAACCTCAGCGATGGCCCGCAGTGGGGCGCGACGCTCGGCAACGCCATCCTGGTCTGGCGCTCCGGGGTCGGTGTCGATCGCCACGGCAACCTCATCTACGCGGCGGCCCCGTACCAGTCCGTGAGCTCGCTCGCGCGCATGCTCATACACGCGGGGGCCGTGCGCGCGGTGGAGCTCGACATCAACACGGCCTGGGTCACGCTCAACAGCTACGCGTACACCGGTGGCCGCGGCGCGAGCAGCCTGCTGCCGGACATGGCGCGCCCAGCCACCCGCTACCTCACTCCCGACGATCGCGACTTCTTCGCGGTCTATCTCAGGTGACCAATGGGCGCGGTGATGCCAATTGCTACGGCCGGCACGTCGAGCATGCGGCTATACCGCGCCCGCCTCGTGGTCGTGTCGATGCGGCCGCGGCACTGGGTGAAGAACGCGTTCGTGCTCGCGGGAGTTGTGTTCGCGGGCAGGCTAGGCCACCCGGACGCGGTTCTTCAGGCCCTGGCCGTGACCGCCGCCTTCTGCCTCGCGAGTGGCGCCACCTATCTCGTGAACGACGTGCGCGACGCCGGCGCGGACGCGCTCAACCCGCGTACGGCGCTGCGGCCGATCGCGCGGGGCGATCTGTCCCCGGGCGTCGCGCTTGCCGTGGCCGCCCCGGCGGCCGCGCTGGCGCTCGCGCTGGCGGGTGTTGTGAACCCGGCAGCGCTGGTGGTGCTCCTCGGTTACCTCGCGCTCCAGCTCGCCTACTCGTACCGGCTCAAGCAGGTGCTGTTCGTCGACGTGATGGCGATCGCCGCCGGATTCGTGCTCCGGGCTGTGGCCGGTGGGCTGGCGGTGGGCGTGCCGGTGTCCTCGTGGCTTCTTCTGTCCATGGGCCTGCTGGCCACGTTCCTCGGCCTGGTGAAGCGCCGGGGCGAGGCCGTGTCGCCCGGAATGGCCCCGCGCCAGCTCGTGCGCGACGACTACACGGTGCCCCTTCTC
This sequence comes from Thermoleophilaceae bacterium, assembly GCA_036378175.1. Lineage (GTDB taxonomy): Bacteria > Actinomycetota > Thermoleophilia > Solirubrobacterales > Thermoleophilaceae > JAICJR01. The sequence goes on along the minus strand of DASUWY010000053.1, from coordinate 10,745 downwards.
GACCACCTGATCGCAGTGGTCACACCCGCCACTCTGGTGGTCTATTGCCTCTATGCCGTGAATGGCGCGCGCAGCCACTGGATGCTGCTCACGGTGCCGTTCGTGCTCTACGGCATCTTCCGCGTGCTGTACCTGCTCCACCGTCCGGACGGCCTCGCCGACGAGCCGGCGCTCACGGTGCTGCGGGATCGGCCGCTGCTCGCGTGCATCGTGCTCTGGGCAGTCACGGCGGCGGTGATCGTGGCGGTGGGCGGGGCACCACGGTGAGTACCGAGGAGAGGCTGCTGAGCGGCTGGGGGCGCACCGCCGCCACCCGCGCGCGTGTGAGAACCCCCGCCGGAGCGGCCGACGTGGCGGCGCTGCTCCGTCACCCCGGCGAGCGCGGCGTGCTCGCGCGCGGGCTTGGGAGGAGCTACGGCGACGCCGCGCAGAACGCGGGCGGCCTCGTGCTCGACATGACCGCGATGTCGAGAATCAAGGCGATCGATCGCGCCACCCCGAGCGTGACCGCCGAAGCAGGGGTGTCGCTCAAGGACCTGGCGAACGCGCTGCTGCCGTTCGGGCTGTTCCTCCCGGTCACGCCCGGCACGCAGCACGTCACCCTGGGAGGCGCGATCGCCGCCGACGTTCATGGGAAGAACCACCACGTTGACGGCAGCCTGTGCGCACACGTCACATCGCTGGTCCTCCAGTCGCCGGCCGGAGAGCGCCTCACGCTGGACCGCGCCACAACTCCTGACGAGTTCTTCGCCACCGCGGGCGGGATGGGGCTCACGGGGATCGTGCTCGAGGCAACGCTGACACCGATCAGGATCGAGACCGCCTACATCGCCGAGCAGGTGGCGCGCGCGCCGGACCTCGACGCGACGATGGAGGGGCTCGCCTCCACGGACGCGTCGCACCGCTACTCCGTCGCCTGGATCGACTGCCTCGCGCGCGGAAATCGCCTGGGGAGGTCCGTCCTCATGCAGGGCGACCACGCGCCCGTCGAGATGCTTTCCGGCCCAGCGCGGGCAAAGCCGCTCGAGCTTCCCCAACGGCTCCCTCTGGCGGCGCCGCCGTGGCTGCCTTCGGGCCTCGTGCGGCGCGAGACCGTCGCGGTGTTCAACGAGGTCTACTTCCGCCGCGCGCCCGTCCGCGCCGAGCGCCTCACACCGCTCGACCGCTTCTTCTACCCGCTCGACTCCGTGGCGGGGTGGAACCGCGTGTACGGGCGGCGCGGGCTCGTGCAGTACCAGCTCGCGTTGCCGCTGGGCAGCGAGCACGCGATGCGCGAGGTGCTCGAACGCCTGGCCGCATCGCCGGCGCCGGCCACGCTCGCGGTGCTCAAGCGCTTCGGCCCTCAGGAGGGCCTGCTCTCGTTCCCGCTGCCGGGCTGGACGCTCGCAATGGACCTGCCCGCGGATGCCCCGCAGCTGTCCGAGCTGCTCGACGGCCTCGACGAGCTCACCGCCGAGGCCGGCGGGCGCGTGTATCTCGCCAAGGACTCGCGCCTGCGGCCTGAGCTGCTCGAGGCCATGTATCCGGAGCTTCCGCGCTGGCGCGAGGTTCGCGCGCGGCTCGACCCCGCCGGGGCGATGCGCTCGGACCTCGCGCGCCGTCTCGGACTGCAGAAGTGAGGGACGCGCTCGGCTCGGTGCAGTCGCTGCTCGTGCTCGGCGGCACGTCCGAGATCGGCGTGGCCACCGCCAGGACGCTCGTGAACGGCCGCGCGCGCCGGGTGGTGCTCGCGTGCCGCGACCCTCGCGCCGCCGGGCCGGCGGTGGAGGATCTCAGGCGCGCGGGGGCCGGTCAGGTGGACACACTCCGCTTCGACGCGCTCGAGCGCGAGAACCACGAGCGCTTCGTGGACGACGCGTTCGCGCGCTTCGGCGAGATCGACCTTGTGCTGCTCGCCTTCGGCGTCCTCACCGGGGATCCGGTGGACGTGATCGAGACGAACTTCGTGGCCGCGGTGGCGGTGCTAGAGCCACTCGCCAGGCGCATGGTGCGTCAGGGGCACGGCACGATCGTGGTGCTGTCTTCGGTGGCGGGCGAGCGGGTGCGCCGCGCGAACTACGTGTACGGCGCCTCGAAGGCCGGGCTCGACGGGTTTGCGCAGGGCTTGGCGGATTCGCTCGCCGGCACGGGCGTGCGCGTGATGGTGGTGCGCCCGGGCTTCGTGAGGACGAAGATGACCGCGTCAATGAAGGCGCCGCCGCTGTCCGCCACGCCGGAGCAGGTGGCCCATGCGATCGCCCGTGGCCTCTCGCATGGATCGGAGACGGTGTGGGTGCCCGCCGCGATGCGCCCGCTGATGTGGGTGGTGCGGCACCTGCCGCGTGCGGTGTTCCGGCGGCTGCCGTTCTGACCGCTAGCGGTGGCTCGCGCTCACCACCGCCTCGATCTCGCGCGCCGCTTCCTCGTCGTACGGCCAGAAGTGCGACTTGTCGCCCTTCTCCCACTGCTCCCGCAGGCCGGGCGCGGACAGCTCCCAGTCCGGGCGGATCTTGCGCGTGACCTCGCGCAGGTCCTGCCACAGCTCGTGCGTCGAGGGGCGGCCCCAGAACCAGTAGCCGTTGTAGATCCTGTGGATCACGAGGCCGGGGTCGAGCACGAGGGTGTGGGGAATCATCGGATCGTGGTGGGGGTCCGTGTACTCCTGGATATCGAGGTCCTTCTGAACCTTGCGCCCCGGGTCGCAGAGGAACGGCCATTGCGCGCCCACCGAGGCCTTGAACTCCCGGCCCTCGAGGATGTTGTCGGTGGAGATGGTCACGATCTTGGTGTAGGCCACAGCGATCTTCGGATGGAAGGCCGCGAGCTCGAGGTGCTGCTGGTGATCCTTCGGGCAGAAGTGTCCGCGCGACAGGAGGAGGATCATCGGATCGCCTCCCTGAAGTTCGCTCAGCTTGCGCCGCTGCTTGTCGGTGTCGGTGAGCTCGTAGTCGGGAAAACGAGCGCCGGGGACGATGTCGGCACGCATGGCCGTCTCCTTTCGCGGGGGCGAAGGCGAGACTAACCGGGAAGCGTTAGCCCCGGCACATGGCCGGGCGCGAACGCGACGGCAAGAGCAAGAGCTGCCACGAACAGCGCGACAGCGAGCACCGCGGGACGCCGCCACGGAAGGAGCTTCTCGAGCGCCACGAGCGCCGCGATCACGACCATCCAGGTGACGTTCATCATCCCCACCGCGAACAGCGCCGCCATCAGCGCGCCACTCGAGCCGACGCAATAGGCGCCGTGCTCAACGCCCGTGAGCAGCACGGGCCCCTCATCGCGTCGCGCGACCAGCTCGGGATCGCGGCAATGGCGCAGGCAAGCCGACTTGATGGGCGTGAGCTCGTAGAGCGCTGCGGCGAGGATCACGCCGGCGGCCACGTACTGCCCGCCGCGATTCCATGCGAGCCACGAGACGTCCAGCGAGCGCACGGCGGCGAACACCCCGTAGGCGAGCGCGCCGGCGGCCACCCACGTGACCAGGTACCCGCAGGTGAAGACGATCGCGTTGCGGCTCGCCAGCGCCATGGGCACGAGCGACGGCAGCATCATCGCGGCCATCATCGTCAGCCAAACAACGGCGAACCAGCCGAGGCCGCCGAGCGGCGTGCCGGGACCCATGTCCATGCCCTGCATCCGGTGCGCCGTGATCGCCCAGCACGCCGCGGCCGCCATTATCAGCAGCGCCGCCGGCGCCGCGCGCCTCAGCTGAACAGACGTTCCAGCTCGTTCAAGCACCCGTTCCATCCCCACTCCTGTGATTCGCGCCGCTCATCGGTCGCGATGCGGCTGTTCACCAGTACCACCGTCGTCGAGCCCTCGGATTCCGAGAACGAAAGGTCCATCAGCTGCTCGTTCGACGGGTCCGAGTCGAAGATCCAAGTCATCACCAGCCGGCGCGGCCGGTCGATCAGCGTGTACTCGCCCTGCGCGCCCGCCTCGCTGCCGTCCGGCTGGCGCATCACCACGCTCACCTTGCCGCCCACGCGGAGATCCACCTCGGCCTTCGGCGTGTCCCAGTCGGGCTCGCAGTGGAACCAGCGGCGCATCACCTCGGCGCTCGTCCAGGCGTCGAACACCTCCTCGGCGGAGGCCGCGAACGTCCGCTCGATGCGAACCACGTAGCTCAACGCCGCTCCTTCTGCTCGTCGAGGTACTCGCCCACCACGTCGAACAGCCGCTCCCAGCGGGCGCGCTGCGCCTCGAGCCAATCCGCCGCCTCGGCAAGCGCCTCCGGCCGCAGGGCCAGGCGGTGCGTCCGGCCGTCGATCACTCGAGTCACCACGCCCGCCTCCTCCAGCATCTTCAGGTGACGCGAGATCGTGGGCTTCGACACGCCGAAATCGTGCGTGACCTCACCCACCGTCGCCACGCCGCCACTGAGCCGCTCGACGATGTCGCGCCGGATCGGATGGGCGAGGGCTTTGAACGTATCGTTAGCCATTGTGCTAACTATATACGGCGACCCGCAAACAGGAGATGGCCATGACACAGCACAGGATCGGCACGCAGGAGGAGTGGAAGGCGGAGCGCGACGCGCTGCTCGAGCAGGAGAAGGAGCTCACGCGCCGCGGCGACGAGCTGACGAAGAAGCGGCGCGAGCTGCCGTGGGTGCCGGTGGAGAGGGAGTACGTCTTCGACACCGAGGACGGCGAGAGGACGCTCGCCGAGCTGTTCGGCGGGCGCTCTCAGCTCGTGATCTACCACTTCATGTTCGGCCCTCAGTACAGCGCCGGTGGCTGCCCGGTGTGCACCTCGATCGCAGACACCCTCAATCCGCAGGTGCCGCACCTCGCGGCGCGGGACACCACCCTGATGCTCGCCTCGCGGGCGCCGCTCGACCAGCTGCTCGCTTACCGCCGGCGGATGGGCTGGAGCATCCCCTGGGCGTCCAGCGACGACAACGACTTCAACCGCGACATCGGCTTCCTCAACACCGAGGAGGAGCTCCGGCCCTGGCTCGACAGCGGCAACATTCCCGCCACCGTCGAGCAGAACGCGGAGATGTGCGGAACCGACGCGCTCGGCTACGTGACCGAGGGGCCGGGCCTGAGCGTGTACGCGCTCTCGGACGGGACGGTCTACCGGACGTACGTGACCACGGCGCGCGGGCTCGAGGCCCCCGGCATGGCGTATTACGCGCTGCTCGACCGCACGCCGAAGGGACGCGACGAGAGTGCCACCGAGCCGCTCTGGGTGCGGCGCCACGACGAGTACTAAGCAGCGTCGGGGTACTCGTCCTTGCGCCAGGCGCGCGGCTCCGCTTCCTCTGGCCTGGCGGTCCGCTGGAGCAGGAACGAGTGGTACGGCGCGACGAACGGATCCGGTGCCGTGACGGTGTAGGTGTGGTACACGGTGCCGTTCTCACGCGCGAACGCGATGTACCCGGGCGCTTCCCGCAGGCCGTCCTCGAGGCCGGCGCCGATCTGGCGGCTCCATTCCTCGAGCCACTCCGGCGGGTCGTCGATCATTCCCTTCACCTCGGGGATGGCCTCCGCCTGCTCGGGCTTGAGCGCGAGGCCGAAGTCGAACGGGAAGTCCGTGCCGTAGGTGGAGACGTACGGGAACTCCCAGCCCATCCGCTCCTTGTACGCGGTCAGGCGCTCGATGGGCGCGCGCGAGAAGCAGATCATCGTGACGTCGCGATGGTTCAGGTGCACGAGCGTGTCGCTCAGCTCGTCCGCGAGGCTCGTGCAGCCCGGGCACCCGCCGAGCTCGTAATCCGGGCCGAACATGACGTTGTAGGCAAGCAGCTGCGCGCGCCCTTCGAACAGCTCGGCAAGCGTCTTCTTCCCTTCCTCGGTGTCGAACTCGTACTCCTTCTCCACCGGGACCCACGGAAGCCGGCGGCGCTCCTCCGTGACCTTCTGGCCGAGCTCGGCGTATTCGGCCTCGAGCTTGGCCAGCTCATTGCGAGCCGCCTGCCATTCCTCGCGGCTTCCGATCGTGTGGGCGGTCATCACGCGCCTCCTCTTGTGGTCGACATACGCGGGTAGAGACCCGCGTGCTCCCCAGAAGTCATCGGTGACCCTTCCGCGTCGCCCACCACGGCGAAGAGACGCCACTCGTCCGGCACGCCCTTGAGCTCGTGCGACCCGCGGTCCTCGAACTCGAGCCCGGAGCCCACCACCAGGTCGCGCACGGTGCTCGACACGACCACCTCGCCCGGCCGCGCCATGCCCTCAACGCGCGCGGCGATGTGCACCGCGATTCCCGCGAGGTCGTCCCCTCGCGCCACGCACTCGCCGGTATGGATCCCGGCGCGAAGACCGAGGCCGAGACCCTGCGCGGCATCGCGGATCGCGAGCGCGGCGCGCACCGCCCGCGCGGGACCGTCGAAGGTGGCGAGCACACCGTCCCCCGTGGTCTTCACCACGCGGCCTCGAAAGCGCTCGGTCAGCGAACGGGCAGTGCGCTCGTGCTTCTCGAGCAGGCTGCGCCAGGAACTATCGCCGAGCTCGGCCGCCATCCTCGTGGACTCCACGAGGTCGGTGAACAGCACCGTGGCGAGCACGCGATCCGTCGCCGGCACCACCGGGCGTCCGGTGAGGAACTCCTCGGTCTCGTCGACGATCCGGTCGTGGTTGACCACGAACAGATGGTCGGGGCCGGGCAGGGCCAGCGCCCGCGCGCCGGCGATGCCCTCGGCCACGGTCCTGGTCGTGGCGGGAGGGATGAGCGTGTCACCCGCGCGATACATCACGAGCGTGGGTGCTCGGACAGCCGGGAGCAGTGGCCGCACGTCCAGCTGCTCGTGCATGAGCGACATCGCCCGCAGCGCCCCCGGACTCACGCCCGAACGCGTGAGCCGTGCCCACCAGTCCCCAAGCTCAGGGTCGTGTCGCATGCTCGGCGCCCACGCCGCCACGCTCGATGCCTGGCCCCAGGTCTCGAACAGCCAGTCATAGAAGCCCCGGATCTCCTCCACCGGAATGCCCTGCGGATAGTCCGGCGCTCGCGACAGACGCGCGTAGGTGCCGTACTGGACCATCGCGCTCACCCGCTCGGGATGCGTGGCGGCGAACATCGTCGCGGCGGTACCGCCCTCCGAGATCCCGAGCACGGCCGCGCGCTCCACACCCAGCGCGTCGAGCACGGCCACGGCGTCGTCGCTCACGTTCTCGATCGTGTAGCTGCCGGAATCGCGGTCGGACATCCCCATGCCCCGCTTGTCGAACACGATGATCCGGGCGAACGAGCTGAGCCGGTCGTAGAAGTGCTCGGCCAGCGGCAGCGACGGCGAGGTCTCGATGTGGCTCACGAACCCCTGTATGACGAGCAGGTCGAGCTCGGACTCGCCCGCGGTGGTGTACGCGATCGACACGTCGCCGTTGTGTGCGTACCGGACGGACGACCAGACGGGCATGGGTCGAGGATAAGTCGGGCCGCGCGAGGGACGCAACCGCCCTCAGCCGCGCAGCGAGGCCACCACCCGGCGATGCTCGCGCATGGTCTCCATGCCGTCCCGGCCGGGCTGGCGCCCGAACCCGCAGTACATCGCCACGCCGAAGTCGTGGATATAGCGCGAGGCCGTGTGGTGCCGGCGCCCCAGCCCGCGCTCGCCATCGACCGGCAGCACGATGCCGAGGAACACGCGGGCGTCGCCCGGCTCGAGGTCCACCAGCGGCCGGAAGAAGCTGCGGTCCTCGCTGCGGAGGTAGCGCGGCCCGGCGAGGTGCAGCCAGTCCACCGTGCGGCCCGACTCGGCCACCGCGAAGTTCGCCATCCGCACCAGCACCGAGTAGTCGCGCGCCTCGTACATCGGCCACTCCGGGAAGGTGCCGTAGCAGAGGTGGTACCCCACGAGGACGTCCTCGGGGATCAGGCGAGTGAGCCGCGTGACGGGTCCGGCGAAACGCTCCCAGCCGCTTTCGTCCGTCCATGCGAGCACGCCCTCGATGTCCTGAGTCTCATAGGCGCAGTCCCACTGGATGGCGAGGTCCGCCGCCGGCACCTCGCCCAGCAGCCGGTCGAGCTCCCGGGCCACGAGCTCCTCGAAGCCCCGCGCGGCGATCGGATAGTCGGCCGCGAAGTTCGCCTTGAAGGCGTTCATCGCGCTGGCCGGGAAGGGGAGACCCACCTGAAAGCGGAGTTCGGCCGGAATCACGCCTTCATCGCGGAGCAGGCGGAAGCGCTGATACGAGGAGATCGCGTCGTCGATGCGCGGCCAGGAGTCGAAGCGCAGCTGGGTCGCGCCCGGGCGGATGCCGAACACCGGCGTCTCGTACGCGTGGCGCGGGATGCCGGTGGGCGACTCCGTCTCCTCGAGCACCACCACGTCGCGGTTGGGGCGCGCGAGCCGCTCGCGCTCGTAGCCGACCCATGCCGAACGCGGGCCGGTCTCACCGTCGGGCAGGGCGAAGACCATGTCGCCGAACAGCTCGGCGCCGGCGCGGAAGGCGGCATCCGTGGAATCGGCGGGCATGCTTCCCACCAGCAGGAGCTCGGAGTTCACTCGCCGCGCCATGACGCTATTCCACCACCAGCACCACCAGGCGGCGCGGCCCGTGCACTCCCTCCACGCGGCGGAGCTCGATGTCCGAGGTGGCGGACGGACCCGAGATCAGCGTGATCGGGCGCTGTGCCGTGACGGCGTCGGACAGACGCGCGGTGGCCTCCGGCACCGACGCGACGATCCGGCTCCCCGGCACGATGCACACGTGGAGGTCGGGCACGAGCGTGAGCGCGCGGCGGCCCTGATCGCCGGCGCCGTCGAGCGCGATCGTGCCCGTGTCGGCGATCGCCACCGCGCAGCCCGTGATCACGCCGTCCACCGCGTCGAGCTCCGCGTGCGTCAGCCCGTCGTCAGGGATCAGGTCGAGCCCTTCGGGCCGTGCGGCGGCGGGTACGTTCTCAGGCACCACGAGACGCCGCGCCCCATGGCGCTCGCAGGCGCGCGCCACCGCCTCCCCGAGGGACGCCCCGGGCACCCGTTCCACCTCCGCGCGGTAGTCCGCCACGCGCTCCACGAAGCGCGCCACCAGCGCCTCCGCGCTCTCGTTGGAGCCGCGCCTGTAGGCGCGCTCCACTCGAACGTCGCCGGGAGCCTCGTGATCGGGCACGTCGCGGAGCGCGGTGCGGATGCGCCCCAGGATCTCCTCGCGCGCCTGGCTCACCGCTGCCTCCACCAGTCACGGAACGACTGCTTCGGCACGGGGAGCATGTCGCGCGTGGCGGTCCAGCCGGAAAGCGCGCCGGGCAGGTGCTGGATCACGCCGTGGCGCGCGAGCGGCCACTGGCCCGCCCGCGCGAGCCGCTGTGCCAGTTCGTACCGGCGCCGGCTCGAGAACACGTTGGCCATGGCGCGCATCGCCGCGTGCTCCGGATCCAGCCCCTCGCTCTTCACCACCTCGCGGCGCAGATGCACGAGCACCTGCGGGATGTCGATCTTCACCGGGCAGGCGTCGTAACACGCGCCGCACAGGCTGGAGGCATACGGCAGCGAGCCGGCACGGTCGAGCCCTTCGAGCTGCGGTGTGAGAATTGCGCCGATAGGCCCGGGATACACCGAGTTGTACGCGTGCCCGCCCGTGCGCTCGTATACCGGGCAGAAGTTCATGCATGCCGAGCAGCGGATGCAGTTCAGCGCCTGGCGGCCGATCTCGTCGGCCAGCACGTTCGTGCGCCCGTTGTCCACCAGCACGAGGTGGAACTCCCGCGGGCCATCGCCCTCGTGCACGCCGGTCCAGAACGAGTTGTACGGGTTCATCCGCTCGGCGGTGGAGGAGCGCGGCAGCAGCTGGAGGTACACCTCGAAGTCCTGCCAGGTGGGGATGAGCTTCTCGATCCCGAGAACGGTGATGAGCGTGTCCGGCAGCGTGGTGCACATGCGCCCGTTGCCTTCGGACTCGAAGAGGGCGATCGTGCCCGTCTCGGCCACACCGAAGTTGCCGCCGCTGATCCCCACGCGCGCGTGTAAGAACCTGTCACGCAGATGCCGCCGCGCCGCCTCCGCGAGCTCGGCCGGATCGTCGGACAGGTCCTCGATGCCGAGCTCCCGCTTGAACAGCTCGCGGATCTCGGCCCGGTTCTTGTGGATTGCGGGCACGAGCACATGCGACGGCTTGTCGCGCCCGAGCTGGATGATCAACTGCGCGAGGTCGGTCTCCCGGGGCCTGATGCCGTTCTCCTCGAGTGCCTCGTTGAGCCTCGTCTCCTCCGTGGTGAGCGACTTCGACTTCACCACCTCGTCCACCCCCGTGGCCCTCACGAGCTCCACCACCACACGGTTGGCCTCGGCGGCGTCGCGCGCCCAGTGGACGTGTCCACCATTGCCCTGCACGGCCTGCTCGAACTGCACCAGGTAGTGGTCGAGATGGCGGAGGACCCGCTCCTTCAGCGCCCGCCCCGCCTCCCGCAGCTCCTGCCAGTCCGGCAGCTCGGCCACCACGTGGTTGCGCTTGGCGCGGATCGCGCGCGTGGCATTGCCGATGTTGTGGCGAAGCTGCGTGTCCTGCAGCGCTATGTGCGCCGACTCCTGGAAGGTCACGCCCGCGCGTCCTCCTCCGTGGAGGCGAGGATCTCGGCGAAGTGCATCGTCCGCACGCCGGTGCGCTGGCGCGACAGCGCGCCGCCGATGTGCATCAGGCACGAGTTGTCGGCCGCGCAGACGACCTCGGCGCCCGTGTCGAGCACCGCGCGCACCTTGTCGTCCAGCATCGCCGAGGACACCTCCGAGTTCTTCACCGCGAACGTGCCGCCGAAACCACAGCACTCGGCGGCCGAGGGCAGCTCCACGAGCTCGATCCCCTCGACCGCCTCCAGCA
>DASUWY010000052.1 GCA_036378175.1 Thermoleophilaceae bacterium | reverse complement strand
TGTCATCGCTACCAGCTTTCTGTCCCTCTTTGGGCGGATCGCACGTAAGAAGAGGGATGACCGGCGCGCGATGTGATCCAACATCCACGATAGCGAGTTGGGTCGTGATCGTCCGGTTGGTCGAGAATCCCGCGCGATGCTTGTCGGCTTGATGTTGGCGGTGGGCTCGGCGCTTGGTACGAACGTCGCGTTCCTGTTCAAGCAGCGCGGCGCGGTGCTGGCGCCGCCGGTGCGTGCCCGTCACCCGCTGAGAAGCGCGGTGGGGCTATTCCGCTCCCGCTGGTTCTCGCTTGGCTGGGCGGTGGCCGTCGCGGCGTGGGGGCTTCACGTTGGGGCGCTCGCGCTCGCGCCGCTGTCGATCGTGCAGGCCGTGCTCTCGGGCGGGTTGGTGTTTCTCGCCGTGTTCGCCGAGCGCTACTTCGGGTTTCGGCTCGGCCGCCGGCAGTGGGCCGGCGTGATCGTCACGGCCGCCGGGCTCGCGGTGATCGCCGTCACGGGCGGGTCGCACACGAGCGCGGTGCGTCACTATTCGCTCGCGGCGCTGATCACTGTGGAGTGCGGCGTTTTCGCGCTCGGCGCCGCGCTGATCCGGATATCGATGCGCGCCAGGTTTAGCCCCGCCGCGGAGGGACTGCTGCTCGGCGTTGCGGCGGGCGTGCTGTTCGGAGTCTCCGACATCGCCCTGAAGTACCTCGCCGAGGCGTTGCACGGCGGGTTGGACGGGTTCGTCAGCGAATGGACATTGACGGCGCTCGCGGCCTCGGTGCTGGCCTTCTATGCATCGGCCCGCGGGCTCCAACTCGGTCCGGGCGTGGCGGTGATCGCCTTCACTTCCGTTGCCGCCAACCTCGCAGCGATCATGGGCGGCATCCTCGTCTTCCGCGACCCGATCGGGATCGGCGCGCTGGCCATAGTCGCGCGCGTGATCGCGTTCGGCCTCGTGATCGTGGGCGCGGCATTCATGCCAGCCCCGATTCGCGTCGGGGGAGCGCCTCAGGATGCGCCCCACTCCTAGCTAGATTTCGCAATGTCACAACACGAGACGAGAGGTTGATGCGATGACCGATCAGCAGCCGGAATCCGAGTGGAACGTCGCCGAGTGGCACGGCAAGATGCTGGTTGACCGGCACGGCGAGAAGATCGGCAAGCTCCAGGACGTCTACGTCGACGTCGAGAACGACGAGCCGCAGTTCGGAACGGTCAAGGAAGGCTTCATCGGCCGCCACCTGACCTTCGTGCCGCTGGGCGGGATCAAGGTCGGTCCCGATGAGCTGCAGGTGCCGGTGTCCAGGGAGCAGGTCAAGGCCGCGCCCAACATCGAGCAGCACGGCGAGGAGCTCTCTCAGGCGGACGAGTCGGCCCTCTATCACCACTACGAGCTCAACTACACCCCGCCGAACACCGAGAGCGGACGCCGGCTCGCCCGCCGCTGACGCACCACCGCAAGCGGCAAGCCAACCAGCGCGGCCCCTGAGCAGCCAGAGCATGTCCACCGAACACCTGGACGATCTGCGAGTACAGGCTCGATACGCCCGCGAGCGTTACCAGCTCTATAAGGCGAAGGCCTACGGGCAGCGGGCCACCAGCCCGGTGCGCCTGCGGGAGCTCGAACGGGCCTGGCAGCAGGCGGAAGCGCGTCTTCGCGCCGCCGAGGCCGCGGAGCCTCGCCCTCCCACCGCGGAGGGCGGCGCGCCTGATCCGAGCTGACACACCATCCGAAGTGGCGTGACGTGACCTAGCGGTCGACCGAACGCAAGGATGAGTCGCCTAGGTTCGGTAGCGGCGGCGGCTTTGGATCAGTGCGTGGTTGAGGATCGCTTCGTCGTCGTCCTCGCGGGCGACCACGACGACCTTGTTCCAGACGCCGGGATACACGACCCGCTCGCTGTAGAGCTGGGTGCGGAAGCGTTCGGTGTAGACGGCCGGAAGAGGGTCGCCGGCGCCGTACATGCGCCGCCCGCCGTCGCTGCCGCGGATGACCGCGACGAGCTCGCGTGTCTTGGCGTAGTCGTCAGCCGCGAGGAACTCCACCAGTGGCTGCTGCGGGCCTCCGCTGCTCAGGAAAGCGACGACGTACTTTCGGTCGCGTCCCCACTTGTTCTTGCGGATCGTCTCGCCGAGTCCGACCTGAACAGCGCCCTCGGCGCGCGTCGTGCCCACGAACACCCGATAGCGGGAATAGCGCTCGCGCCCCTGCGGCCAGCGGTATGACTCGCCCTTCCGCTCCCGCACGACTCGCCAATCCTCCGGAAGGTCCGCAGATCCCCCGCGAGCGCCGTGGCCGCCCTGTTCGACTGCATCGTCCGCGTCGACGTAGTTGATGGTCGGATTATCGAAGCCTGCGCGTGAGAGCTGGCTCAGCAGCGGGCCGAGCTCCCGATCCGGAACATGCTGCACGGTGACCGAGAAGGGGCACATCG
>DASUWY010000050.1 GCA_036378175.1 Thermoleophilaceae bacterium | reverse complement strand
CGAAGCCACCCGGTACGGGTCGATGTAGACGATGGAGCGCCCGGCGCGCAGCCGGAATCCGGAGTGGCCAAGCCAGTCGAGCGCGTCGATCAGCATCGAATCGAGGATATTTGCGGGCCCAAACCCTCGACCTGGAGCACTGATGAGCTACGAGACCGTGATCTGGGAGCAGTCCGGCGGCGCCGGGCGGCTCACCCTCAACCGCCCCGAGACACTGAACGCGTGGACCGCGCAGTTCGGGCACGAGCTGAAGCAGGTGCTCGAGCAGGAGGCGTCGGATCCCTCGGTGCGCGCGGTGTTGGTCACGGGCGCGGGGCGCGGCTTCTCCTCGGGCGCGGACCTCAAGGCGGGCTTCGATGCCCATCCGGACGACGGCCGCCCCGACGTCCGCAAGGAGCTCAAGGACGTCTACCACCCGATCATCACGGCGGTGCGCGAGCTGGAGAAGCCGATCGTGGCGGCGGTGAACGGCCCCGCGGTGGGCATCGGAGCGTCGCTCGCGTTCGCGTGCGACCTCGTGCTCGCTGCTGAGTCGGCCTACTTCGGCCTCGCCTTCGTGAACATCGGGCTGATGCCGGACGGCGGCTCCACGCTGTTCGTCCCGGCGGCCGTGGGCAAGGCCCGCGCGTTCGGGATGGCACTGCTGGGCGAGCGGGTGCCCGCGCCCCAGGCGCTCGAGTGGGGGCTGATCAACCAGGTGCACCCCGACGACGCGCTGATGGGCGCGGCGGACGCACTCGTGGAGAAGATGGCCGGCGGCCCCACCCGCTCCTACGCGAGCTCGAAGAAGGCGCTCAACAACATGCTCTTCCCGAACATGCAGGAGCAGCTCGACCTGGAGGCCGAGCTCCAGCACGAGCTCGCCCGGACGAACGACTTCATGGAGGGCGCGCTCGCGTTTGTCGAGAAGCGGGAAGCACGATTCGCCGGGACGTGACCGAAAGCACCTTTTGCCACTAGCTCACCGGCAACTTTCCGACAACACGGCGTCGTTATGATTCCGCGCGCCTTGCCTCGCCGTAGAGCACTAATCCTTGCGCTGGCGGGAGCCGCCGCGCTCCTGCTCGCCCTCGCGCCGGTCGCGTCCGCGAGCTGGATCAGGCCGGAGTCGGGTGGTTCGCCGAACGCGAACGACATCAGCACGCTCTACACGATCGTCCTGATCATGGGCGCCGTGATCTTCGTGCTCGTGGAGGGACTGCTGGTCTACTCCGTCGTCAAGTTCCGGCGCAAGCGCGGCGGCCCGGAGCCGACGATGGTGCACGGCAACACGCCCCTCGAGGTGGGCTGGACGATCGGCGCCGCGGTGATTGTGGCGGTGATCGCGGCGATCACCTTCATCTATCTGCCGAAGATCAAGAACCCGCCGAACTCGAGCGCGAACGGGCTGCAGCAGTTGGCGGGCGAGGATTTCGCTTCGCTCAACCAGCCGAACCCGCCGAATGGGAAGGCCCTGCGGATCAACGTGGTGGGCCAGCAGTACATCTGGCGCTACGACTACATCGGAGCGCCGCGGCTCACGGAGAACCGCCCGGTCTACGCCTACTACCAGATGGTCGTGCCCACCAACACCACGGTGATCCTTCAGATCAACTCCTCCGACGTCGCCCACTCCTGGTGGATCCCCAAGCTCGGCGGCAAGGCGGACGCGATCCCGGGCCACAACAACTACACGTGGTTCAAGATCTCGAAGCCCGGGATCTACAAGGGGCAGTGCGCCGAGCTGTGCGGCAACAACCACGCCGACATGCTCGCCGAGGTGCGCGCGGTCCCGCCGGATCAGTTCAAGGCCTGGCTGACTGGACAGCGGCAGGCCATCTTGCAGTCGCAGCAGGCGCTGGCCGCGCAGCGGAAGGCCGGCGAGGGTCAGTAACGAGAGGAAGCCAGAGAACGTGTCGACACAGGAGTACGTAGGAGAGCGCCCGCTGACCCGACCTCGCGTCGCGGGCATTCCGCGCCCTGAAGTGACGATGCGGGGGCTGCCGGACCGCAAGACTGGCTGGCTCTCGTGGCTCAGCACCACCGATCACAAGAAGATCGGGCTGATGTACATCTACGCGACCTTCCTGTTCTTCATGCTGGGAGGCGTCGAGGCGCTGATGATGCGGCTGCAGCTCGCGCAGTCGCAGAACACGCTGATCAACCCGCAGACGTACGAGGCGCTCGTGACGATGCACGGCACCACGATGATCTTCCTGTTCGTGGTGCCGGTGCTCGCGGGCTTCGGCAACTACTTCGTGCCGCTGATGATCGGCGCGCGGGACATGGCGTTCCCGCGGCTCAACGCGCTGTCATTCTGGCTGCTCCTCTTCGGCGGGATCCTCTTCTACGCGTCGGTGTTCTTCACGCCGCCGAACACGGGCTGGACCTTCTATGCGCCGCTGTCGGACTCGGCGTTCAACCCCTCGAACGGCGTGGACGCGTGGATCTTCCTGATCCACCTCACCGGCCTCTCCTCGATTCTCGGCGCCATCAACTTCGTGGCCACGATCCACAACATGCGCGCCAAGGGGATGGGGTGGGCGCGGATGCCGCTGTTCATCTGGGGCATCCTGATCTACAGCTACCTGCTGATCCTGGCGCTGCCCTCGATCGCCGCGGCGGTCACGATGCTGCTCACCGACCGCCACTTCGGCACCGGCTTCTTCGACGTTGCCCAGGGAGGCGACCCGCTGCTCTGGCAGCACCTCTTCTGGTTCTTCGGCCACCCCGAGGTCTACATCATGATCCTGCCGGTGTTCGGCATGATCTCGGAGATCATCCCGGTGTTCTCCCGCAAGCCGGTGTTCGGCTACAAGGCGATCGCCGCCTCGACGGCGGCCATCGCGTTCCTCGGGATGCTGGTGTGGGCGCACCACATGTTCACCACGCCCACCCCGATCGTGGTGCTGGCGTTCTTCATGCTCTCGTCGTTCGCGATCGCTGTGCCCACAGGCATCAAGATCTTCAACTGGATCGCCACCATGTGGCGCGGTGCGCTCGTGTTGAAGGTGCCGATGTACTTCGCGGTCGGGTTCATCGCCCAGTTCGTGATCGGCGGCATCTCTGGCGTGATGTCGGCGGTGTTCCCCGTCGACTGGCAGTTGCAGGACACCTACTTCATCGTCGCCCACATCCACTACGTGCTGTTCGGCGGCAGCGTGTTCGGCATCTTCGCCGGGCTCTACTACTGGTTCCCGAAGATGTCCGGCCGCATGATGAACGAGACCCTCGGCAAGGTCTCGTTCTGGCTCATGTTCCTCGGCTTCAACATGACCTTCCTCGTGCAGCACTCGCTCGGTCTGCAGGGCATGCCGCGGCGCATCTACACCTACCAGTCCGGCTACGGCTGGGACGTTGAGAACCTGATCTCCACGATCGGCGCGTTCATCCTCGCCGCGGGCATCCTCGTCACGCTGTTCAACGCGGTGCGCAGCGTGAAGGTCGGGAAGAAGGCCGGCAACGACCCGTGGAACGCGAACACCCTGGAGTGGTTCGTGCCGTCGCCGCCGCCCGAGAACAACTTCGACGTGATCCCGCGCATCCGCAGCGCGGAGCCGATGAAGGACATCCGCCGCGAGGTTGCCGCGGCCGGGCGTCCGGCCGGCAGCGTGGCGCAGCCGGTGGCGCCGGGCACCTGAGCTGATGGAGGCCGGAGCCCGCACCCACGCGCCCGCACCCGCGCGACGCTTCACGGGCGTCCGCCAGGTGGTGGCCGACTCCCTCGAGATGACGAAGCCGAAGGTGCAGTCGCTCCTTCTCTTCACCACGATCACCACGATGTACGTGGCCGGCACGCCGTCCATCGGGCTCGTGCTGCTCACCTGCCTGGGCGGCGCGCTCGCGTCCGGCGGCGCGGGAGCGATCAACCACTTCATCGACCGCGACATCGACGCCCGCATGACCCGTACCGCCAACCGGCCGGTGCCGTCCGGGCGCGTGGCGCCGTGGGCGGCACTCACCTACGGCATCGTGCTCGGCATCTGCTCGTTCTCCCTGCTCGCGCTCACGGTGAACGTGCTCGCCGCATCGCTGGCGCTGTCCGGGCTGCTCGGCTACGTGCTCGTGTACACGCTCTGGCTCAAGCGCCGCACGCCGCAGAACATCGTGATCGGCGGCGCCGCCGGCGCGGTGCCGCCGCTCGTGGCGTGGGCGGCGGTCACGGGCCACCTAAGCGGCACGGCCATCTACCTGTTCGCGATCGTCTTCTACTGGACCCCGCCGCACTTCTGGGCGCTGTCGCTCCTCATGAAGGACGAGTACGCGTCGGCCGGCGTGCCGATGCTGCCGGTGGTCCGCGGTGAGGAGGAGACGCGCTGGCAGATCCTGCTCTACACGATCCTGCTCGTCACGGTAACGCTGCTGCCGTTCTTCTTCGGCGTGTTCGACGGGCTGTACCTCGTGGCGGCGCTGCTGCTCGGCTCGGCGTTCACGGCGATGGCGCTCAAGCTCCGCCGCGATGCCGCGCGCCGCACCGCCCTCAAGCTGTACCTCTTCTCGCTCGCCTACCTCGCCCTGCTGTTCGCGGCGATGGTGGCGGACGCCCGGCTGTAGCCTCGGCTCCATGACACCGCGCGCCTGGACCGCGTTCGCAACGGTCTCGATCCTCTGGGGCGTCCCGTACCTCTTCATCAAGGTCGCCGTGGACGACGGCGTCCCCCCGGCCACAGTGGCCCTTGCGCGTGTGATCCTGGGCGCGGCGGTGCTGCTCGCCCTCGCCCGGCGCGCGGGGGTGCTCGAGTCGCTGCGCGGGCGCTTCAAGTGGCTCGCAGTGTTCGCGGTGGTCGAGTTCGTGATCCCCTGGCCCCTGATCGGAGCGGGCGAGCAGCATGTGGCCTCGTCGCTCGCGGCGATCATCATCGCGGCGGCTCCGCTCTTCGTCGCGGTGCTGGCGCTGCGCTTCGACGCGAGCGAGCGGCCCGACCGGAAGCGCCTCATCGGCCTGCTCGTGGGACTTGCGGGAGTGGTGGCGCTGGTGGGCGTGGACGTGGCCGGCAGGTCCACCGAACTGCTGGGCGCGCTCGCGATTCTCGGCTCCGCGTTCTGTTACGCGGTCGGGCCGATGGTGGTGAAGCGCCACCTGGCCGACCTCGATCCCCGGGCCTCCATGGGCGGCAGCCTCGCGGTGGCTGCTGTCCTGCTCGTGCCGGTCGCGCTGGCGGACCCGCCGAGCAGCACGCCATCGCTCGCCGCGGCGGGATCGGTGGTGGCGCTCGGTCTGTTCTGCACAGCGGCCGCGCTGGCGTTCTACGGGATGCTCATCGCCGAGGTGGGCGCCGGCCGGGCGCTCGTGATCACCTACATCAATCCGGTGGTGGCCGTGGCGCTCGGCGTGGCGATCCTTGGCGAGCGGCCGGGCCCGGGCGCAATAGCGGGCCTGCTCCTCATCCTCGCCGGCTCGTGGCTGTCCACCGACGGGCGGCTGCCCCCGAGCCTTGCCGCGGCTGTGGGCAGGTTGCGCTGGCGCGGGGCGCAGAACGGCGGCGCAGCCGAGGGCGCGACGGTGGACCCGGCCACCGCTCGGTAAGGTCAGCCACATGGGCGAACGCACGCAGTACACACCTGGCACCTTCTCCTGGGTCGATCTGACCACCAGCGATCAGGAGGGCGCGAAGGCCTTCTACGCGGGCCTGTTCGGCTGGACCGCGGACGACCGTCCCGTGGGCGACGGCATCTACTACTCGATGCAGCAGCTCGACGGCAAGAGCGTGGCCGCGATCTCACCCCAGCCCGAGCAGCAGCGTGAGGCCGGCGTGCCTCCGCTGTGGAACTCCTACATCACCGTGGAGAGCGCCGACGACGCCGCCGGCAAGGCAGCTGAGCTCGGGGCCACCGTTCACGCTCCGGCGTTCGACGTGATGGACGTGGGCCGGATGGCCGTGATCCAGGATCCGCAGGGTGCGTTCTTCATGGTCTGGCAGCCGAAGACGACGATCGGCGCGGAGCTCGTGAACGTGCCCGGCGCCTTCTGCTGGAACGAGCTCTACACGACAGACCTCGATGCCGCGAAGAGCTTCTACGCCGGCCTGTTCGGATGGGAGTGGACGGCGTTCGAGCACTCGCCCGAACCGTATTTCGTGGTGATGAACGGCGGCCACAGCAACGGCGGCGCGCGCGGTCTCGCGCAGCCGGGAATGCCGCCCAACTGGCTCGTGTACTTCGCGGTGCAGGACATCGACGCCGGCGTGACCGAGGTGGCCGAGCTGGGTGGCGAGACGATCATGGGGCCGATGGACGTCGGGCCCTTCAAGGTGGCGGTCGCCAGGGACCCGCAGGGCGCGGCGTTCGCGCTGTATGCGGGTTATCTGGACGACTAGCTAGCCAGCAGCTGTTTCAGTAACCAGCTGGCTCAGCACCCGTCCCATGCCGCCCTCCGCGAACGCCTTGCGCTGCCTGTCGGCTCCGCCTCCTTCACGCAGGATGCGGTCGATCTCCTCGAGTGGTGCTTCGGCGTCGAGCTCGCGGAGGTGGTGACGGGCCAGGTCCACGGCGTCGAGCGCCATCTCGGGGACGGATTGGAGGCGGCCGCCGCCGTAGAGCCGCGCGTGGATGCCGTGGGTTGTGGCCCAGAAGATCGACTCCTCGATGGGCTCGCGGTCGAGCCAGTCCCGCCGCGGGCTCAACGCCTCGTGGATGGCGAGGCCGTGCACGAGCGCGGCGAGCCCCGCAACGCGCGCGATCTGCGACTGCGAATCCATCACACGCACCTCCACCGTGCCGAGGTTGGGGTGCGGGCGCACATCCCACCAGAGGTACGTGTAGTCGGGCAGATCGCCCGCGGCGAGCATCGGCTGGATGCACTGCTCCCACTCCTCGAAGTCGCGGAAGGCGCGTGGCACCTCCACGCGCGGAAAGCCGCGCCGCAACACGAAGCGGGCGCTCGCCAGCTTCGCGTCCACCCCGTGCCAGAACGGCGAGTTGGCCGCCAGCGCATGCAGCAGCGGCAGGTGCTCTCGCAGGCCATTGCAGGCGCGGATCGCCGTCTCCGGATCCGGCATGCCGATGTGCACGTGCACGGCACAGTCGGGTGTGCGGTGGACCACGCCACCGAGGTAGTCCTGCTGCTCGGTGTAGCGCGGCTGCTGAACGATGCGAACGTCGCCGAACTCCGCGGCCGGGTGGATTCCCGCGCCCATCAGCGTGCTGCCGGCGGCGACGACGGCGTCGCGAAGCTGAACCAGGCCGCCCACTGCCTCCGTCGCGTCACGCACCGGTGGAGACGACAGCTCGAGCTGCGCCTCGTAGATGTCGTGGCGCACCGAGCGCGGGTCCATGCCGAGCGCGTCGATCAGGCGCCCGCTGTCGTGCGCCAGCGCATGCGTCCGCGCATCCACGAGCAGCAGCTCCTCCTCCACGCCGATCGTGAACTCACCGCGCTGTCCGAACGCGTGCTTCACGCGAGCGCGCTCTCCGCGGCCACTCGGCCGAACACGAGAGCCGCCGCAAGGCCGCTCGAATAGCCACCGGTGGAAATTCCGCCCGCGTCCGCGCCGGCCGCGAACACGCCGTCGGCCGCCCGTCCGGAGGCGTCGATCCGCAGCCCGCCGAGTGTGGTGGTCACCGCCGCGACCACGCCCACGGACGTCGTGCCGTCGCGCCGCTCCACCGGCGCGCCCGCCCGCTCAGCCGCCTCGATCATCTCGCCGACCGTACGCTCGCGCACGTGCTCAGAGAGCGCCGAGTCCGGCACCACGTAGCGGGCCTGCGCACCCGGCTGGTGCGCCGTCCACTGCACCACGTCGATCTCCGACCAGGTGCGCGTCTCGAAAGCGTCGCCGCGCGAGTTCTCCACCCGCGCGTGGCGCGCGTAGAGCTGGGCAAGCCGCACGTAGTCGTCCGGCCCGATCTGCGCGGGCGGCGCGGGCATGTTGCGCCCGTAGAACTCGCCCATGCCGTCGCTCAGCGCGCCGCCCGCCGCAACGCCCAGGCGCAGGCCGTCCCCCGCACTCCACGGGTTCGACCTGATGAGCACGTGCTCGGCCTCGGGCGTGACGTGCTCGCGGAGCAGCCCGCGGTCGCACTGGAAGCCGCCGCTGGCCAGCACCACGGGCGTCCCGTCGCCCGGCAGGTCCCTCAGCGGCTCGCCGAAGCGGACATCGCCGGCACGGGCCAGGAGGGCGTCCGTCAGGCCCTGGGTATCGAAGCGCCAGCCCGAGGTGAGCGGATTGCCCGTCTCCCGCTCGAGCACCGGGGCGCCCAGCTCCTCGAGCCACGCGAGCGCCGCGTCGAGGCGGTCGTACACCACCCGCTGCAGCTCGGGATCGCCGCCAGGACACTCCGAGCGGAAGTCGCCAAACTCGCGGTGCCGCCAGATGAAGCCGCTCGACAGCAGCATCGAGCCCCCGGCGCGGTCGCCCTTCTCGTACAGCACGACCGAGGCGCCGAGCTCGCGCCCCCGGGCCGCCGCCGCCAGTCCCGCCATGCCTGCGCCGGCCACCACGAGGTCGGCCATGGGTCCGCTAGACGAGGGAGAAGCTCTCTTTGTGCTCGACGTACTCGAGCTTGACGCGGTCCGGACCCCAGATGAACACCGCGTAGGTGTTCTCCGCGTCCTTGATGTCCGCGATCTCGAGGCCCCGCTGCTTCGCCTCCTGGATGTGGTCCTCGGCAGAGTCCACCAGCAGCGCGATGTGGTTGAGCAGCGGCCGCTCCGGCTCGGTGCCGTCGCCGCCCTGCACGAGCTCAACGTACGAGTCGCCCACCACGAGCTTGCCGTCCTGCGGGGCGAAACCGAAGCCGAGGAGCTCCTTGAAGCTCTCGTCCGGGTCCGGCACCCGCAGCGTCACGTGGTGGATGTCGTAGTCCGCCCCGCGCGCCTCCACCAGTGAGATCCGCAGGCCTTCCGAGACTTCGAACACGGCCGACCCGTCCTCGAGCAGCTCGATCTCCGTGCCGCTCGGCAGCGCGGAGAGCGCCTGGTCGAGGTCGCGCACGCGCAGCGCCACGCTCGCCAGCGGGCCGGGATCGCGCTCGCCCTCGGCGGCAAACAGAGTGAGCTTGCCGCGCCGGGCGTCGGAGCCCACGAGGGTGAACGCCTCGGTGCGGTCGATCACATGCATGCCCACGTGCCTGGTGAGGAAGTCGGACATCCGGTCGCGATCGGCGACCCACAGGGCAACGTGATCGAGCGTCTTGATCTTCATTGGACGGACAAGGTACCCCAGACGGGAGGCCACAAACTATGTCAGGCCGTGAGGCGGACCGGCGCAAAGCGGGTCGGATCCTCGCCCGCGCTCTCGGAGCGGATCACGTGCATCACGGCGTTGATCAGGGCCAGGTGGGTGAACGCCTGCGGAAAGTTGCCCAGGTGGCGCCCTGAGCGGTGGTCGAGCTCCTCCGCGTACAGGCGCAGCGAACTCGAGTACCCGAGGAGCCGCTCACACAGGTCGCGCGCCTTGGCCACATCGCCGATCTCCACGAGCGCCGACACGAGCCAGAAGGAGCAGATCAGGAACGTCCCCTCCTCTCCGTGCAGCCCGTCATCGGTCTCCTGCGTGCGGTAGCGCAGCACGAGTCCGTGCTCGGTGAGCTCCCTGGCGATGGCTCGCACGGTTTTCACGATCCGCTCGTCGTCGGGCGGCAGGAAGCGCGTGAGCGGCATGAGGAGATTGGAGGCGTCGAGGGCGTCGGTGTCGTAGTGCTGCACGAACACCCCGCGCTCGTCCAGCGCATTCGCGCAGATGTCCGCATGAATCTCGTCCGCCGCCTTCTGCCAGCGCTCCGACATCTCTTCGTTGTCACCGCGCAGGCGGGCCAGGCGCGCGCCGCGATCCGCCGCCACCCAGCACATGAGCTTCGACGACGTGAAGTGCTTCGGCTCGCCGCGGATCTCCCAGATGCCGCGGTCCGGCTCGCGCCACTTCTTCAGCGCCTCCTCCACCTGCCGCGAGAGCATCGGCCAGAGCTGCTCGGGGAGGTAGTCGCGCGACTTGGTGTGGATGTACACGGAGTCGAGCGCGGCCCCCCACACGTCATGTTGCTCCTGCTTGTAGGCGGCGTTGCCGATGCGTACCGGGCGCGCCCCCTCGTAGCCGTCGAGGTGGTCGAGCGTCTCCTCCTCGAGCTTCCGCTCGCCGCCGATCCCGTACATGATCTGGAGCGGCCGGTCGCCATAGCCGCACGCGTCGGCCATGAAGCTGAAGAAGTCATTCGCCTCGTAGTCGAAACCGAGCGTGTACAGGCCCCACAGGGCGAAGGTGGAGTCGCGAATCCAGGCGTAGCGGTAGTCCCAATTGCGCTCGCCGCCGGGCGTCTCGGGCAGCGACGTGGTGGCCGCCGCGGCGATCGCCCCCGTGGGCGCGTAGGTGAGGCCCTTCAGCGTGAGCGCGCTGCGCTGCAGGTACACGCGCCACGGATGGTCGGGGAACTCCCCATGATCGAGCCACTGGCGCCAGAACTCCTTCGTCTTGTCGATGTGCTCGCCCGCGTGCTCGAGGCCCCGCGGCAGCTCGTGATCCTGTTCCCAGCAGATCGCGACGAAGCAACGCTCCCCCTCCTTGAGGGTGGTGCGCGCCTCGCAGCGGCGGCCCTCGAAGCCAACGCGCAGGTTGGTGCCAAGGCGCAGCTCGAGGTCCTCCACGCCCTTGGCGCGCGCGACGGCCTGGTGGTAGTCGTCATCCACCCAATCCCACCGGGGCGAGAAGCGCCCGTAGCCGAACGCCGGCTCGCAGTGCATGTTCATCTCCACCGTGCCCTGCACGCAGGTGGCGATCCGCAGCAGCACGTGCTCGGCGTCCCAGTCGTCCGGCGGCCGGCGATGGGAGCTCTCGTGTACGCGCTCGTGGTGCCATGGGCCCATCAGCAGCGCGTCGCTCACCACGACCCAGCCCGTGCGCGTCATCCACGTGGTCTCGAGCACCATGGTGCCCGGGATGTAGCGGCGCGCGGCGGGCACCATGATGTCGGTGGGGCCGAAGCGGAAGCTGCCGGCGTCCCGGTCGAGCATCGCTCCGAACACGCTCGGCGAGTCGAGCCTTGGCAGGCACATCCACTCCACGGCGCCACTGGGCGCCACGAGAGCGGTGGTGTGGCAGTCGGACAGGAAGCCGTAGTCCGCGATCGGCGGAAAAGGACTGCGGCGCGAGTCTGCGGGGGCGACCGGATTGGGCACTCGGCGAAGAATCTATAGCTGCGCGGCGGCGGCTTCGTCGAGCAGCACGCGCAGGCTGCCCGACTCCGGCCGCACGAGGCTCGCCGGCGCATCCGGGCCCGGCCGCACGCGGCCGAACGCGCGCGCCACGGCTTCGGCCTTCTCCTCGCCGGACACGAGGAACACCACATCCGTGCCCGCATTGAGGAGCGGCAGCGTGAACGACACGCGCGGGACGAGCGGCGCCATGCCCGGCACCTCAACGCCGATCACGAGCCGCTTGGTCTCGGCAAGGGCGGAATCGCCGGGGAAGAGCGAGGCACAGTGAGCATCCGGACCGAGCCCGAGCAGGATCAGGTCGAGGTTCGGCACGCCCTCGTTGCCGAACACGGTGCGGAGCTGGCGCTCGTAGTCGGCAGCGCCCTGCGCCGGCCCCGTCTCAGCCTTGATCCGGTGCACGGCGGCCGCCTCGATCTTGCCGAGCAGGGCCTTCTCCGCCATCCCGTAGTTCGACTGCTCGTGGTCCGGCGGCACGCAGCGCTCGTCACCGAACCAGAAGGTGGCGCGGGACCAATCGGCGCCGAGACCTGCGGCGTGCTCGTATGCGGCCCGCGGGGTCGAGCCGCCGGTGAGGACGATGTGCTTGCCCTGCCCCGCGGCGTCGGCCATGAGCTCCCCCACCGCGGCGCTCGGGTCGTCCAGCACCTCTATGCGCGGCTCGGTCACGACAGCATCGCTCCAGCGCAACGCACGGCGGGGGCGTAGGTGGGATCGCGCAGGAGCGCCTGCCTGATCCCCTCGCCGAGGATCCCGGCCTCCCCGCGTGACGCGCCGAGCACGACCCACGAGGATTCCTGCCCGTCGCGCGCCCGCCGTTTGGCCGCCAGGCCGCCCTCCGAGCGGTCGAGGGAGAGCGAGCTGCCGTCGGCGGTCTCGAGCGTGATCCCGCCGAGCCCCGGAGCTCCCAGGTCCTGCACGGGATCGAGCTGCAACGCCACCTCGGTCTTGCCCGCCCGCGCGCGGCCGCGGCGGCGCCCGCCATCCTCCACAAGCGACCCGGGGCTCCAGCCGAGGCGCGAGGCGAGCCAGCCGAGCATCAGCACCCCGCTCACCACAGAGTCGGGGCGATGGCGTACCACCACCTTCGAGATCTGCCTGAGCGCCGGCCGCCACTCGGGCGGGTCGAACGTGGCGGCGATCCGCTCGCGCCACGGCGTTCCGCGGAGCCATGCGAGATCGACCACATACGCGCGGTCCTCGAGCCGGCATACCCACTGGATCGCGCGGCCGGGGTTCGGGTCGTCCGAGGAGTCGAGCAGCACGACGTCGGCGAGTCCTCGCATCGCCTCGATCGCCTCCTGGTGCCCGTGTGGCGCCCAGACCAGCGTGGTGAGGTCGGAGAGGATCAGGGGGTCGACGATCGCGTCGAGCCGGCGGAGATGGCTCGGCCCCATGCGGATGTCCACGCGCTCCTCAACGACGGAGATGAGCGTGGGGTCGCCGGTGCCGTCGGCGCTGAGCCGTGCGCTCGCGTCGAGCGTCGTCCTGCCGTCCTCCACAGCGCAGAGGATCGTGCGGGAAGGGTGGTAGCGGCCCACACGCTCGAGGCGGTTGAGGATCTCTCCGCGCCAGGCGGCGTCGATCACCGCGACCATGTTGAGCACGCGCGCGGGCGCGAGCCCCTCGCCGCGGACGTGCTGCTCCTCGAGCAGCTTCCGGAGCGCGGCGTCGATGTCCGCGGGGGTGGTGTCCTCGGCCGCCCAGACCTCGACGGTCACAGCGGCCGCCACTCCATGCCGTCGTTGAGAATCCCCTCCGCCTCGGCCGGACCCTGCGAGCCCGCGGCGTACTGCGGCAGCGGTCCGCTCGCCTGGCTCCACGCGTCGAGGATCGGGTCCACGATGCCCCAGGCGGCCTCAACCTCGTCGTCGCGGGCGAACAGCGTGGCGTCACCGCGCATCGTGTCGAGGATCAGGCGCTCGTACGCCTCGGGGGACTGCGACATGAACGACGTGCCGTAGGCGAACTCCATGTTCACCGGCCGCACGCGCATCCTCGCGCCCGGGATCTTCGCCACGAGCGAGAGCGACACGCCCTCGTTCGGCTGCACGTTGAGGATCAGCTGGTTGGGCTGCACGCCGAGCGAACCCGACTGCTGGAAGGCGAGATGCGGCACCGGCTTGAGGGTCACCGCGATCTCGGTCACGCGGCGCGCAAGGCGCTTGCCCGCCCGCAGGTAGATCGGCACGCCCGCCCAGCGCCAGTTGTCGATCGCGAGGCGGAGCGCGACGAAGGTCTCGGTGGCGGACTCGGGGGCCACGCCCTGCTCCTCGAGGTAGCCCGGCACCTCCTTGCCCTCGGCCACTCCGGCGGCGTATTGCGCGCGCACAACCCGATCCGGCACGTCCTCGGGCCTCGGCGGCTTGATCGCATGGAGCACCTTCACCTTCTCGTTGCGCACCTCGTCGGCGGAGAACGACACGGGCGGCTCCATCGCGATGATGGTGAGCAGCTGCAGCAGGTGGTTCTGCACGATGTCGCGAAGCGCGCCCGAGCGGTCGTAGTACTCGGCGCGCGTGCCGATGCCGATGTCCTCCGCCGCGGTGATCTGCACGTTGTCGATGTAGCTGCGGTTCCACAGCGGCTCAAAGATCCCGTTGCCGAAGCGCAGGACGAGGGCGTTCTGCACGGTCTCCTTGCCGAGGTAGTGGTCGATGCGGAAGATCTGGCGCTCCTCGAACACCGACAGCAGCGCGTGGTTGAGCTCGCGCGCGGACGCCAGGTCCCGGCCGAACGGCTTCTCCACCACCAGACGCACCTCGGCCCCCTCGCGCCGGTCGAGGCCCCGCTGGCCGAGCGACTGCGCGATCGTCTCAAAGAACGACGGCGCCGTGGCCAGGTAGAAGACGCGGTTGAACGGGACCCCCGCCTCGTCATCGAGCTCGCGGGCGATGTTCGCGAGACCCTGGTAAGCGGCCGGGTCGTCGAACGACGCGCCCACGTAGCGCATCCGCTCGAGCAGCGAGTTCAGCACCGTCTCGTCCGGCGGCCGCCGCGAGTGCTTCGCGATCGCATCGCGTGCGAAGTCCCGGTAATCGTCGTCCGGCTGCTGGCTGCGCGCGATCCCGATCAGGTTGAAGCGCTCGGGCAGCGCGCCCTCATGAGCGAGGTTGTAGACGGCCGGCAAGAGCTTGCGCTGAGCAAGATCCCCCGTCGCGCCGAAGATGATCAGTGTGGTCGGATGAACAGGGGCGCGCTCAAGGCCTTCGGTGAGCGGATTTTCTTGTTGAACAGTTGCCATCGGACGGGTGACTGGTGACTGGTGGCTAGCGCTTTATTGCCAGCTCCCTACTCCCTACTCGCTCTTGATCGCGTGTCCACCGAACTGATTCCGCAGTGCCGCGATGACCTTGGCCGAATAGGACTCCTCCTGCCTCGAGCCGAAGCGGGAAAGCAGCGACAGCGTGATCACCGGCGCCGGCACGTTGTGGTCGATCGCGTCCGCCACCGTCCAGCGCCCCTCGCCGGAGTCCTCCACGTAGCCCTTGATGTGCTCGAGCTCGTTGCCGTTCTGCTGGAAGGCACGCTCGGTCAGCTCGAGCAGCCATGAGCGCACCACCGACCCCTGGCCCCACACGCGCGCGATCTCGTGCAGGTCGAGGTCGTACTCGGAGGCGTGCAGGATCTCGAAGCCTTCGCCGTACGCCGCCATCAGGCCGTACTCGATCCCGTTGTGGACCATCTTCACGTAGTGGCCGGACCCGTGAGGACCCATGTGCGACCAGCCGCCTGGCGGGGCGAGGACGTCGAGGATCGGCGAGAGGCGCTTCACGGCTTCCTCGCTGCCGCCGACCATCATGCAGTAGCCCACCTCGAGCCCCCACACTCCGCCGCTCGTGCCCACATCCACGAACTCGATGCCGCGCGCGGACGCCGCCTGCGCATGCGCTTTGGAGTCCGTCCACCTGGAGTTGCCGCCGTCGATGATCATGTCGCCCTCGTCGAGCAGCTCGATGAGGCTGTCGATCGACGACTGCGTGATCTGACCGGCCGGCACCATCAGCCACACCGCGCGTGGCTTCTCCAGCTTGCTTACGAGGTCCTCGAGCGAGCTCGCCGTGGTCGCGCCCACTCCCTCCGCCGCCTTCAGCGCCTCCGCGCCCGGGTCGAACGCCACCACCTGGTGGGCCGAGTCGCGCAGGATGCGGTGCACCATGTTGCCGCCCATGCGGCCGAGCCCTACGAAGCCGATCTGCATCAGAGCATCTCCTGGATCTTCGCCGCCAGCTGTCGCAGCGCCTGCACCCGGTCGCCATCGAGCCGCACCCGCTCCACGGGCAGGCCGTGCTCGCGCAGCGTGTTCAGGTCACCGATCGCCTGCGCGTTCTTCAGCGTGTTGAAGCTGTAGCCGGCGCCCGGAACCTCCGCGTCATCCGCGTCGTCGTGGATGAGCTGGAGGAAGACCCCGTTGGGCGGCCCGCCCTTGTGCAGCTGCCCTGTGGAGTGGAGGAACCTCGGCCCGTAGCCGAACGTCGTGGCCACGTGCTTCGCGTCGCGCACGGCCACGCGCAGGTCGGCAATCGCGGAGTCGAACTCCTCGGATGGCTCGAGGTAGCCCATGATCGCGAAGAACTTGCCAGGCTCGAGCGTCCCGACCAGCCCGCGCAGAGCAGCGTCGTCCGCGTCCTCCGCTTCGGGCAGCCGCCCCGCCTTTGCATACTCGTCGAGCACCTTGCCGGTGTTGTCCTTCGCCTCCTGCACGTTGGGCTGATCGAAGGGGTTGATCTCGAGCACCCAGCCGGCCACCGCGGTGGCGAACTCGGCGAAGAAGAAGAGGCTGCCGAGGTCGTCCGCGCTCTCCACGTTCACCACCACGGTCGGATGGCCCGCCTCCCGGAGTGCCTGTAGCGCGGCGTCACGTTCGCCGTCCGCATTCGACTCGTTGCGCAGGTGCAGGAACACGCGGTCCTCGCCGTAGGAGTCCGGTGGGCCGAGCGGCTCGCCCGCCACCGGCAGGATGCCCTTGCCGTGCTTGCCCAGCGACTCGGCCACGAGCTGCTCGGCCCAGAGGCCGAAGCTCGAGATCGGCTCGTCCACCACGAAGGTGAGCTTGTCGCGCCCGTGCAGCGAAAGCTCGCCCACCAGCAGCCCGAGCCACAGGCCGGAGTTGTCCACGCTCTGCTCGTGTGGCTGGCAGCGCTGCTCGGCCACCTGCGCCCGTTCGAGGATCGCCCGGATGTCAATGCCCGCGAGCGCCGCCGGCACCATCCCGAAATGGGAGAGGGCCGAGTAGCGCCCGCCGATGTCCGGGTCCGCCAGGAACACGCGCCGCCAGCCATGCTGCTCGGCCAGCTCCACGAGCGAGCTCCCAGGGTCGGTGATCGCGATGAACTGCTCGCCGGCCTCCCCGCCGAGGCGGTTCTCGAAGTACTTTGCGAGCGAGAGCGTCTCGATCGTTCCGCCCGACTTCGTGGACACGATGAAGATCGTCTTCTCGAGGTCGATCCTCGCCTCGATGTCGAGGATCGCGGCGGCGTCGGTTGTGTCGAGCACGTGCAGCGTGAGCGCGCCGCTCGCTTGCCCGAAGCTCTGCCGGAGCACCTCCGGCGCGAGGCTCGAGCCGCCCATGCCGAGCAGGACGGCGTCTCGATACCCGTCCGCGGCGAGGCCCTGCGCGAACGACAGGAGGTCGTCCGCCTCTTCGAGCAGCGAGTCGCTCACGGTGAGCCAGCCCAGCCGGTTGCCGATCTCCGGCACGCCCGGGCCGCCCCAGAGGCTCTCGTCCCGGCGCCAGATGCGCTGAGCCACGTCCTCGCCCGCGGCGCGCTTCACGCGCTCCGCCACAGCGTTCTCGAGGTCGCGCGGGATGCTCGCCACCATGGTGTCCGGGCGTCCGGTGACCACCGCCTGGCGCCGCTGCTCGATGCCGCCGAGCAGCTTCTTCATGGCAACCGAGAACTGGTCCACGCCATCCCTCAGCAGCTTGTCCGTCACGTCTGCCATGTCGACGCCCGCGTCGGCGAGCGCCTTCAGCTGCCGCTCCACCTCCGCCGGATCCGCGTCGGCGGTGGCGCCGCTCACCTCGCCCCGCTCAGCGAACGCGAGGAGCGTGGGCATCGGCATCGTGTTCACCGTGTCAGGCGCCACGAGGCCGTCCACGTACATCGTGTCCGAGTAGCGCGGGTTCTTCGTGCCCGTGGACGCCCACAGCGGCCGCTGCACGTGCGCGCCGGCCTCACGCAGGGCGGCGAAGCGCTCGCCGTAGAAGATGTCCTTGAAGCGGATGTACGCGGCGCGCGCGTTCGCGAGGGCCGCTGTGCCCTGCAGCTCGGTGTTGCCGAGCTGCTCGAGCCGCTTGTCCGCCTCGGTGTCCACCCGTGAGACGAAGAAGCTCGCCACCGAGTGCATGTCCTCGATCGTGCGGCCCTCCTCCGCGCGCCGCTCGAGCCCGCGGATGTAGGCCTCCGCCGACCTCTCGTACATCTCCACGGCGAAGAGCAGCGTGACGTTGATGTTGATGCCCTCGTAGATCGCCTGCTCGATCGCCGGGACGCCCGCCTCGGTGCCCGGGATCTTGATCATCGCGTTGGGCCGGCCGATCAGCTCCCAGTACTGGCGCGCCTGCTCGAGCGTGCCCTCGGTGTCGTGCGCCAGCCGCGGCGCCACTTCCAGCGACACGTAGCCGTCAACGCCGCCCGTGGCGTCCCACACCGGGCGCAGCACGTCCGCGGCGAGCGACACGTCCTCCACCGCGAGCCTGCGGTAGATCTCGCGAGCCTCGAGGTTCTGCTTGGCGAGCTTCGCGAGCTCCTCGTCGTAGTCCGGGCTGCCGAGGATCGCCTTCTCGAAGATCGACGGATTGGCGGTCACGCCGCGCAGCGACTCCTCGCGCACCATCCGCTCCAGCTCGCCGCTGTCGATCAGGCTGCGGCGGATCTGGTCGAGCCAGATGCTCACGCCCGCCTCCGTGAGCGCAGCCAGCCGCTCGTTCACTCCCTGCATGACGCTCATCTGAAAGCTCCTCTCACCGTCGGGCTCGCTCGAGCGAGGCACGCGCCTCCCCCGCCACCCGCTGGGGGGTGAAGCCGAAGTGCTCGAAGAGGGCCTTGTCCGGGGCGGACGCGCCGAAGGTGTCCATGCCCACGATCGAGCCAAGATCGCCGGCGAAGCGTTCCCAGCCGAGCTTGGACGCCGCCTCCACCGCCACGCGCGCGCGCACGCCCGGCAGCAGCACCTCGTCCCGATAGCCCTCGTCCTGCTCGAAGAAGCGCTCGGCGCACGGCACGCTGATCACGCGCGCGGCGATGCCCTCGCCCTGAAGCAGCTCCTGCGCGTCGAGGCAGAGCTTCACCTCGGAGCCGGAGGCGATCAGCTGCACGTCCGGCTCCTCGCCGCCGGGCGGATCGGAAAGCACGTAGGCCCCGCGCTCCACGGCGTCGATCGGCACCTTGTCCGGATCGAGGATCGGGAGGCCCTGCCGCGTCTCGACGATCGCCACCGGCGAGGTGAGCTGCCACATGGCGAAGCGCCAGGCCAGCATCGTCTCGTTCGCGTCCGCCGGCCGGATCACGTACAGGTTGGGGATCGCGCGCAGGCCGGCCAGGTGCTCCACCGGCTGGTGCGTCGGCCCGTCCTCGCCCAGCCCGATCGAGTCGTGCGTGTACACGAAGAGCGACGGCAGCTTCATCAGCGCCGCCAGCCTGATCGGGTTCTTCATGTAGTCGGAGAACTGCAGGAAGGTCGCGCCGAGGGCGCGGAAGCCGTGCGCCACGAGGCCGTTCACCACCGCGCCCATGCCGTGCTCGCGCACGCCGAAGTAGATGTTGCGCGCCGAGTAGTCGTCGCGCGACACCTCGCCGCCGTCCGTGATCGTCGTGAGCGTGGAGGACGAGAGGTCCGCCGCGCCGCCGAGCACGTGCGGGATCTTCGAGGCGGTCCAGTCGAGCGCCTGCTGCCCCGCCTTGCGCGTGGCCACGGCGCCGTCCGACGGATCGAGCCGCGGCATGTCCGCGTCCCAGCCGTCCGGAACCTCGCCGTCCATGATCAGCTTGAGCCGGCTCCAGAGGTCGCCGTGCTCCGACCGGTACGCCTGAGCACGCTCGTTCCATTCGTCCTCGAGCTCCGCTCCGCGATCCACCGCCTGGCGGAAGTGCGCGAGCACGTCATCCGGCACGTAGAAGGGCTCGAGCGTGGGCCACCCGTAGGCCTTCTTCGTGAGCTCGACCTCCTCCTCGCCGAGCGGGCTGCCGTGCGCCGCCTTCGAGTCCTGCTTGTTCGGGCTGCCGATGCCGATGTGAGTGCGAAGGATCACGAGCGACGGCCGGTCCTCCACCTCCATCGCCGCCCGGGCGGCGGCGTCGAGGCGGTCGATCGAGACGTCCTCGCCCAGGTCCTGCACATGCCAGCCGTACGCCTCGTAGCGGGCGCCCACGTCCTCGCTGAACGAGAGCGAGGTGGGGCCGTCGAGCGAGATGTGGTTGTTGTCGTAGAAGACGGTCAGGCGGCCCAGCCCGAGATGCCCGGCGAGCGACGAGGCCTCGGACGCCACGCCCTCCATCATGTCCCCGTCGCTCGCGATGCAGAACGTGTGGTGATCGATGATGTCGTGGCCGTCGCGGTTGAAGCGAGCGGCGAGCATGCGCTCCGCGAGCGCAAAGCCGACTGCGTTGCCCAGGCCCTGACCGAGCGGACCGGTGGTGATCTCAACGCCCGGCGCCTCGTGGCGCTCAGGGTGGCCCGGCGTCCTCGAGCCGAGCTGGCGGAAGTTCTTCAGGTCCTCGAGCTCGAGCCCGTAGCCCGTGAGGTACAGGATCGAGTAGAGCAGCATCGAGGCGTGGCCGGCGGAAAGCACGAAGCGGTCGCGGTCGAACCACTCGGGGTTCTTGGGGTTGTGCTTCATCACCCGCGTGTAGAGCACGTACGCGAGGGGGGCGAGCGCCATCGGCGCGCCGGGATGGCCCGAATTCGCCTTCTGGACGGCGTCCATTGACAGCGTCCGGATCGTGTTGACGCTCAGCTCTTCGAGCTCGCGCGTCTCGGTGGGGGTTGTCGTCATAGGACTCCCTCGCTAGCAGTTTCCGTTTGAGTATCCCGGGTTGCCCGTGCGTACTCCTGTGAGGCCAAGAGCCCCGCTCCGATTACCCCCGCAGCGGGACCTCCACGCGCAATAGCGATCCGCACGTTGGCCAGCGATTCGGGCAGCGCGCGCGAGCTCGCCTCCTCCACCGCGCGATCGAAGAAGAGGTCCGAGGCGGCGGACAGCCCGCCACCGATCACGACCCATTCGGGCTCGAAGGCGTTGATCGCGTTCGCGATGCCCACGCCCAGCCAGGTGCCGATCTGCTCGACCAGCCGGAGAGCGTCCGCATCGCCTGCGCGCGCCGCCACCACCGTGTCGCGCCCGCTCACGCGGCCCTCCGCCGCCACGATCTTCCCGAGCGCTGAATCCGGCCGCTCTCGCCCGAGTCGCGTGGCGTCGCGCTCGAGCGCGAGCCCGCTGCAGAGAGCCTCCATGCAGCCGCGGTTCGGGCAGTTGCCCGGACACTCAGGGCCGTCAGCCTGGACCACCACGTGGCCGAGCTCCGCCCCCAGGCCGGTGGCGCCGCGGAACACGCGGCCGTCGATAACCACGCCGCCCCCCACGCCGGTACCCATCGTGTACATCACGAGATGCCGGGCCGGACCGCCGTCGGCAAGGAACGCCTCGGCCAGGGCGGCACAGTTGCCGTCGTTGTCCACGAACACGGGCAGGCCGAGCCGCCGGCCCAGCTCCTGACGGAGCTCCACGCCCTGCAGCGGGATGTTCACGCTCGCCATCACGCGCCCGGTGGCGAAGCGCACCTGTGATGGCACGCCCACCCCCACCGCGCTCACCCGCGCGGGCGCCGCATCGATCACCGCCCGCGCCGCGGCCTCGATCTCGCCGACGATCATGTTGGGGTCGAGCACCGTCGGGCGCTCGTACCTCTCGATCAGCGAGGTGCCCGATATGACGGCGGCAGCGATCTTGGTGCCGCCGACGTCAACGCCGACGCTGAGCTCGGAAATCTCGCTCACATTCAGTCCGGGTGGCGATACCCGGTCCAGAACATACAAGCCCGGCGAGTCCCGCCAGCGTCCCGATCTGTTACAAAGGTGCCTGCATGGACCGTCGCCTGGCGCTGAGAAACGTCCGCACCGCATTGATCGCGGGAGCGATCTCGCTGATCATCTTCGCGCTCTCCTTCCTGGCGGCGTATCTCTACTGATGACCACCGAGCCGATCCCGCCGCAAACCGACGAGGAGCTCACGCCGCCTAGCGAGGAGATTCATCTCCCCGGCCCGAGCTATCTGCCCGTCTGGACGGCCTTCGGACTCACGATCGCGCTGGTGGGCATCCTGCTGTCGTGGGTCCTCTGCGCAATCGGCGTGGTGATCGCGCTCTACAGCATCATCCGGTGGATCGTGGAAGCGCGGCAGGACATTTCCGACCTACCGCTCGATCACTAGAACGGGTAGGGGGTAGGGAGTAGGGCGTAGGGAGTCCTTGCTCCCGATGGGCCGCCATGGACGCTGCCCTTATTGCTCTTTTCCGCCGGGCTGCCGCCGCCGCCGAGGTTCACAAAGGGATCTAGAGCAATGAAGGGCGGCGTGTGCGGTAAACGAGCCCCGCGCCGGACCCCAGCACTCCCCACCCCTACCTCTTACTCCCTACCCGCTGAAGGTCAGGCGGCGTTAGCACCCTCAGGAACATCACAGCTTGCCCCGTCGCTCGTCCAGCAGCGAACTATGTCCCGCATCGACAGGATCCCCACGATCTCCGGGCCATCCATCACCACCAGGTGACGGAAGCCGCCGCGCACCATCGCCTCGGCCGCGCGCTCCAGCGACCAGTCGCTCGCGGCGAAGGTGAGGTTCGTGGAGAGGTGGTCGGCCACCTTCTCCTGGTCCATGCTCTGGCCGGCGCCGATCGACTCGAGCAGGTCGCGCTCGGTGATGATCCCGGGTCCCGGCTGGTCTGGATCCATGACCACGGCAGCGCCCACCTTCCGCTCGGTCATAGCCCGTGCCGCGTCCCGAAGGCTGTGTTCCAGCCCGATCGTGAGCACCTCCGAGCTCATCCCGTCACTGACCTGCATGCCCCCTCCCTTTCCACGCATGACCGCGTTGACGTCTTGTGTCGATTGGCTCAAGCTTAAACAAGCCGCAACTTTGGCTGCTGCCTCCCCCGCCAATACCCAGTGAGCGGGAGGCCGCATCAAAGGTTTCTCAGGTAATCGGGCCAACGTTTTTGCGCCAGGTGCGTTGTTGGAGTAGATGGCTCGCAGAGAATCCACAGTTGAACGCAGAGAAGCCCTCTTTCAAGAGGCCGTGGCGATCATCGAGCGGGACTACCCGCGACAGATCGACCTGAACACCGTGGCGGCGGAGATCGCGACGTCGAGGCGTCAGCTCCAGCGCGCGTTCGCCGAGGTTGGCGGAACGAGCTTCCGCACCTACCTGGCACGCGTGAGGATGCGGCACGCACTCGAGTTGCTCCAGACCGGAGCGATGCCTGTGCGTCAGGTGGCGCACAGCGTCGGCTACCGGCAGCCCGCTCAATTCGCCAAGACGTTCAGGCGCCACCACGGGGCACCGCCGTCGAGCTTCAGGCGCTCGAACGGCAACGGTCCAGGCCACTGATCGGGCCTTCCTGCTCACCCCTCCGAGGGGTTCGCGGCCATTCATGTGAGGCGGCGGGTAAACTCGCGCGCCGATGAGGGGCCTGAGGAGGACGAACGGTGCGTAAGCACCCAATCGCGCAGATGCTGACCATCGGGGTCGTGGCCTCGCTGATCGGCATCGCGATCGTGCTCAACATCCATTGGTTCCCCAAGTCCGCGGACACCGCGGCGCACCCGATCGACACGCTCTACGACGTCCTGCTGATCTGCTCCGTGCCGATCTTCGTGCTGGTGATGACGGTGGCGATCTACTCCGTCGTCAAGTTCCGCGCGCGCCCGGGCGACATGAGCGACGGTGCGCCGATCCACGGCAACACCCGGCTCGAGGTCATCTGGGTCACGATCCCGTTCCTGATGGTCACCGCGCTCGCCATCTACGGCTGGGTGGTGCTCAACAACGTGGAGGCGAAGAAGCCGAACGAGCGCATGATCAACGTGGTGGGCCAGCAGTTCACCTGGCACTTCCAGTACGCGAAGAACGGCGCCACGGCGGATCCGGGGCCCTGCGGCGCCAGCGGGCCCAACCAGGTCACCACCAACGAGCTCGTGCTCCAGAAGGACCAGCCCGTGTACTTCCGCATCTGCACGAAGGACGTGATCCACTCCTTCTGGGTCCCGGAGTTCAGGCTCAAGCAGGACGCGGTGCCCGGCATCAACACCCACATGCGGCTCACACCGAACCGCGATGGCACCTACGCGGTGGTCTGCGCCGAGCTCTGCGGACTCGGCCACTCCACGATGCGCTCGCCGGTGCACGTGCTGAACGGGCCGCAGTTCGCCACCTGGCTCAAGCAGCAGGTCTCTCCCCCGGCCACCGCGGGCGGTGGCGCAGCAGGAGGTGGCGCCGGTGGCGGCGGCGCCGTGGCCGCTCAGGGCAAGCAGCTCTTCACCGCCAACGGCTGCGGCGGCTGCCACACGCTCGCCGCGGCCGGCGGCAATGGCACCGTCGGGCCCAACCTCAACAATCTCGCCGCCAGCGCCGCCAAGTTCGGCAAGCAGCTGGGCGAGACGCCGCAGCAATACGTGAGCGAATCGATCGCGAACCCCGGCAAATTCACTGTGCCCGGCTTCCCCAAGGGTGTCATGCCGTCAACATTCGGACAACAGCTCAGCCCACAACAGCTCGACGCTCTGGTGAAATACCTGTTGAGCGTCGGCAAGGGCTAGTGAGGAGGTAGAGCGTGGCTTACGCGGCAAGGCTGAGGGCGCCTGGGTGGTACCGAGCCCTCCTCGGCATGGTGATCGCGTTCGGCTTCGCCTTCGGGCTGGACGTCGCCATCCGAGCGCTATACGGCTGGCATCCGCTCGTGAAGACGGACGCCATGGTCACGATCCAGCTGATCACTGTCCCGTTCGGTTTCCTGATCGGCCTCGGTGCCTTCGACTACTGGTTCCGCTGGGCCGCCGGCGCCCCCACCATCCCGGAGGACCACTCCGGCCACGGCGCCCGCTCATGGCGCGACTACTTCCGCGTCAACACCGACCACAAGGTCATCGGCCTCCAGTACATCTGCACCACCTTCTTCTTCTTCGTCTGCGGCGGCCTGATGGCGATGCTCATGCGCGCCGAGCTCGCGGCGCCGGGCATGCAGTTCGTCTCGCCCAACACCTTCAACGGGCTCTTCTCGGTGCACGCGTCGCTGATGATCTTCCTGTTCATCATCCCGGTGTTCGCCGGGATCGCGAACTACGTGCTGCCGCTCATGATCGGCGCGCCCGACATGGCGTTCCCGCGGCTGAACGCGCTCTCCTTCTGGCTGCTCCCGATCGCCGGCGTGATGATGCTGGCGAGCTTCTTCGCCCCCGGCGGGTCGTTCGCCACCGGCTGGACGGCCTACGCCCCGCTCTCCACGGACACGCCGCTCGGCCAGACCTTCTTCTCGGTGGCGGTCCAGTTTGCCGGCGCCTCGTCAGTGGCCACGGCGCTGAACTTCCTGGTCACCATCATCACGATGCGCGCGCCGGGAATGACCTTCTGGCGCATGCCGCTGCTCGTGTGGGCGAACTTCACCACCTCGCTGCTCGTGGTGATCGCCACGCCGTTCATCGCGGGGTCGCAGTTCTTCCTGATCCTCGACCGCGCGCTGCACTTCAACTTCTTCAACGTGAACAACGGCGGCGACATCCTGATGTACCAGCACGTGTTCTGGTTCTACTCGCACCCGGCGGTGTACATCATGATGCTGCCCGGGTTCGGGATCATCAGCGAGGTCATCTCCACGCACGCGCGAAAGCCCGTGTTCGGCTACCGGATGATGGCGTTCTCGCTGATGGCGATCGTGGTGCTCGGGTTCACGGTCTGGGCGCACCACATGTTCGTCTCGGGCATGTTCCCGTGGCTGCGGGTGCCGATGATGATCACGACCATGCTGATCGCGGTGCCCACCGGCATCAAGATCTTCTCCTGGCTCGCGACCTTATGGAGAGGCGTCATTCACCTCACCACGCCCATGCTGTTCGCGCTGGGCTTCATCACGATGTTCACGCTCGGCGGGATCAGCGGCATCATGCTCGCGGTCATCCCGTTCGACATCCACGTGTCCGACACGTACTTCGTGGTGGCCCACATCCACTACGTGCTGTTCGGCGGGAGCGTGTTCACGATCTTCGCCGGGATCTACCACTGGTTCCCGAAGATGACGGGGCGGATGTACGACGAGGGCCTCGGCCGGCTGCACTTCTGGCTCTCGTTCATCTTCTTCAACCTCACCTTCGGGCCGATGCACCTCGTGGGCATCGACGGCATGCCGCGCCGAGTGGCCGATTACGCGCACCAGTACGCGGCGTGGAACGCGATCGTCTCGGTCTCGGCGTTCATCTTCGGGATGACGTTCTTCATCTTCCTCTACAACATCGTCACCAGCTGGCGGCACGGTCCGGTGGCCGTCGCGAACCCGTGGCGGGCGCACACGCTCGAGTGGCAGGTGTCCTCGCCCCCGCCGGTGTTCAACTTCGACGAGGTGCCGACGGTGGTTGGCGGCCCGTACGAGTACGGCGTGCCGGGCGCTGTGCACGGCGTGTTCAAGGAGCGGGTGCCGGCCACCACGGCTGCTGGTGGAGGTGGGGCGCCGCCGCCCGTGAACACTGAATGACGGACGACAGGAAGACAGTCCTCGTAGTCGCCAACGAGACCGTCGGCGGGCGGGCTCTGATCGAGGCGGTGAAGGCGCGCGCGGCCCAGGGGCCGATACACGTGTGCGTCATCTGCCCTCAGAACGAGCCGAAGCACGGTTACGTGGTGCACAACGAGCTCGTGCGCCAAGCCGCGCAGAACCGCCTCGAGATCACCCTCGCGGAGCTGCGCGACGAGGGAATCGACGCCGAGGGCGAGGTGATGGACCCCGATCCGTACCAGGCCACGATGGACGGCATCGCCCACTTCCACGCCGACGAGCTGATCGTCTCCACCCACCCCGCCACCCGCTCCGGCTGGCTGAGGCGCGACCTGGTGGACCGCATCCGCCAGGACAGCGGGCTTCCCGTCACGCACGTGGTGGTGGACCTCGACGCGGACCGCGCGCACCGGATCTCCACGCTGGTGGTCGCGAACCAGACGGTCGGCGGCGAGCAGCTGATCGACCTCCTGAAGAAGAAGGCCGCCGACTCCCCCCACCGCTTCATCGTGATCGTCCCGCAGGGCGACGGCAGCATCCAAAACGCCACGGAGCGCCTCGGGCAGACGATGGCGCGCCTTCACGACGCGGGGCTCGACGCCACCGGCCAGGTGCTCGACCCGGATCCCTTCACCGCGATCCAGAACGCGCTTCAGTTCTACCGCGTGGACGAGATCGTCATCTCCACGTTCCCCGGCGAGAAGTCCGGCTGGCTGCGGATGAACCTGGTGGAGCGCACGCGCGCCTCCACCGCATGTCCGGTCGAGCACATTGAGCAGGAGACCGCTCGGGAAGAGGAGGCGGCCTGATGGAAGTCGGTTCGATCGCCGCCGATCTTCACGAGCACGAGCACCACGGACCGCCCAAGCCGAACCAGTCGTCGCGCGTAGACGCCCAGACGCTCGGGATCTACCTCTTCATCATCTCGGAGATCATGCTCTTCGGAGCATTCTTCACGGCCTACTTCTTCCTGAGGGTCGTGAAGGGGGATCCGTGGCCGGCTCCCGGCACAGACATCCCCGTTCTGGTCGCGGCCGTCAACACCGCGGTGCTCGTGTCATCGAGCTTCACGATGCACTGGGCCACCATCGCGGCGAAGAACGGCAACCGGCCCGCGATGCGCGCCGGGCTGTTCGCCACGTTCTTCCTCGGCCTGACGTTCCTCTGCGTGCAGATCAACGAGTACGTGCATCTCGGCTGGGCGCCGCAGGACACTGCCCAGGGAACAATCTTCTACGGCCTCACCGGTCTCCACGGCGCGCACGTCACGGTCGGCCTGATCCTGCTGCTGTTCGCGAACATCCGCGCCATCCGCGGCCACTTCACGCCGGAGGAGCACCGCGGCGTCGAGATCCCTGGCATCTACTGGCACTTCGTGGATGTCATGTGGATCGTCGTGTTTTTCAGCCTCTACATCCTGTAACCGGGCCGCGCGGTGCAGAACCCGCTGAGGTCGGAGGAGGCGATGTTCCGCTTCCTCATCTGGATCGCGGGCGTGGTCGTGGTGCTGATCGTGCTCGTCGTACTCCTCCGGGCGATCCTCTGAACGATCTCGAGTTAGCCGAGCGTGCTGCTCGCATGGCGGGCGAGCTGCTCCTCGAGCGCTACAGCGGTCCCGCCCGGGGCGTGGAAGCCAAGTCCACCGCCACCGATCTCGTCTCGGAGGCGGATCGCGTTTCCGAGCAGGCGGTGAAGGAGCTGCTCGCAAGCGAGCGCCCGGACGATGGGTTGCTCGCCGAGGAGGGGTCGTCGCAGGAGAGCGCGAGCGGCCGGCGCTGGGTGATCGACCCGCTCGACGGCACCATCAACTACCTCTACCGCTTTCCCGCCTGGTGCGTGAGCGTCGCGCTCGAGGACAAGCGCGGAACCGTGGTTGCGGTGGTGCACGAGCCCCTGCGCGACGAGACGTTCACAGCCGAGCGCGGGCGCGGGGCGCGACTCAACGGGGAGCAGATCCAGGTGAGCGGCGAGGAGCGGCCGGAGCGGGCGCTGATCGCCACCGGGTTCAGCTACAGCGCCGATGTGCGCGCGCAGCAGGCGGAGGTGGCGGCACGCGTGCTGCCGCGCTTCCGCGACATCCGCCGCGCCGGCGCGGCGGCGCTCGACCTCGCGTACGTGGCGGCAGGCCGCCT
Source organism: Thermoleophilaceae bacterium (assembly GCA_036378175.1). GTDB lineage: Bacteria > Actinomycetota > Thermoleophilia > Solirubrobacterales > Thermoleophilaceae > JAICJR01. Next base: position 31,067 of record DASUWY010000050.1, on the reverse strand, counting down.
CGACGGCTACTACGAGCGCGGCCTCAAGCATTGGGATTGGGCGGCCGCGCGCCTCATCGTCACGGAGGCGGGCGGTTCGGTCACAGAGCTTCCGGGCACTCCCCCTGGTCTGGCCGCCGCGTCGCCGGGACTGCTTCCCGCGCTGCTCGACGCGGTGAGCTGAACACTTCGAACTCGAAAGGTGGCTGACGATGGCTGAAAGGCTGGATGGCACTGTCGCGCTTGTAACCGGCGCGAGCAGCGGAATCGGCGAGGCCACGGCCGTGGCGCTTGCCGCGCAGGGCGCAGCGGTAACGGTGGCCGCCAGGCGCAAGGACAGGCTCGACGCGCTCGTGTCGCGCATCGAAGGCGAGGGCGGCAAGGCGCTCGCGATCGAGGCCGACGTGACGAGCGAGGAGCAGGCCCGCGGAGCCGTCGAGCGCACCGTGAGCGAAATGGGCCGGCTCGACACCCTCGTGAACAACGCGGGCGTGATGCTCCTCGGCCCGATCGTGGACGCCCCGATCGAGGAGTGGGACCGCATGGTGGCACTCAACCTCCAGGGCCTCCTCTACTGCTCCCACGCGGCGCTCCCCCACCTCCTGAGCGCCGCGGAGAGCTCACCGCGCGGCGTGGCGGACCTCATCAACATCTCCTCGGTGGCGGGACGCGTGGCGCGGCTCGGCTCCGGCGTCTACAACCTCACCAAGTGGGGCGTGGGCGCCTTCAGCGAGTCGCTGCGGCAGGAGGTGACCAAGCGCAACGTGCGCGTGTCGCTCGTCGAACCGGGGGCCGTGGACACGGAGCTCACCGACCACCTGCGGCCGGAGATCCAGGAGTCGGCAAGCAAGCGCTTCGAGGGCGTGGAGAAGCTGGAGGCGGCGGACATTGCCGACGCGATCGAGTACATCGTCACGCGCCCGCGCCGGGTGGCGGTCAACGAGGTGCTGATCCGGCCGACGGATCAGGAGCAGTAGGTCGCCTGAGCAGGATGACGCTGCTCGCCAGTACGAAGATCAGGAAGAGGACGAAGCCGATCCCGTCCAGCACCAGTCCGAAGGTGCCGATCACGCCGCCGAGCCCGAACCCCTGAAGAAAGAGCAGGGCGCCGGCGAACACGGCAATCCGCCCGAGCCATCGCGGCAGGACGCCCGTCTCGATGGCGAGCACCCCTGCCGCGATCAGGAAGACGCTGCCGAAGACGTCCCCGACGCTGTCGACGGCAAAGGTCAGGTAGTACAGCGTGTACGAGAGTCCCGGATCGTGGAGCACCGAGTAGGTCGCGACCTTCGCTCCCAGCAGGCCGGTGATGCCGATGTCGCTGACTGCGTGCATCGCGATCATCAGCGAACCGCCGACGAGGACCCACAGACTGAGCAGGCGGCTGCGGTCCGTGCCTCCCCGCAGCCTGCCATGGAGCCCGGTGAGGTAGATCACGAACATCGGGGCATAGACGACCGACAGGCATGCGATCGCCACGAGCCGCCGGTGGTGCTCGGCGAGGTGGCGCGCGACCTTCGCCGCGGGGTCGTCGTGCGCCAGCCCGACGCCGAACGACACCACGGACTCCGCCACCAGCGCGGCCACAAACACCACGCCTGCCATCCAGGCGTACCGCTCCCAGGACCGAATGCGACCCATTTCTCGCATCGGCGCATCCTCTCCGGTGCCCACAGCCTCCGCAAGGGGGCCGGCGCTCGAGACGCGCTAGTTCGTGCCGGTCACGCGCACGACCTCTTCAACCGTGGTGAGGCCCTGCTTGACCTTGGCCAGGCCGTCGTCGCGCAGCCTGCGCATGCCCTGCGCCTCGGCCGCCTCCGCCACCTCGCTGGCGGATGCACGCTGGAGCACGAGTGAGCGGATCTCGTCGCTGATGGGCATCGTCTCGTATAGGCCGGTGCGGCCCTTGTAGCCGCTCCCGCCACAGCGGCGACAGCCAACCGCCTCGTATGCGGTGATACCGGCGCTCACATGGAAGCCGTGCTCGGCGAGCGTGGCCTTCGACACCTTGGTCTCGGCCCGGCAGGCGGTGCAGAGCATGCGCGCAAGCCGCTGCGCCACCACGCACTCGATCGACGACGCCACGAGAAACGGCTCGATCCCCATCTCCACGAGGCGCGTGATCGCCGTGGGAGCGTCGTTGGTGTGGAGGGTGGAGAGCACGAGATGCCCCGTGAGAGCCGCCTCCACGGCGATCTGCGCCGTGTCGCGGTCGCGGATCTCGCCGACCATGATGATGTTCGGGTCCGCGCGCAGCATCGAGCGCAGGCCCGTGGCGAAGGTGAGGTCGACCTTGGCGTTCACCTGCACCTGCTTCACGCCGTCGAGCTGGTACTCCACCGGGTCCTCGATCGTTATCAGCGTCTTGTCAGGCGTGTTGAGCGACTTCAGAGCGGCGTACAGCGTGGTCGTCTTGCCGGAGCCGGTGGGGCCGGTCACGAGCACCGCGCCGTAGCTGCGGCCGATCGCCTTCTCGAAGCGCTCGCGCTCATCGTCGGCCATCCCGAGCGCGTCGAGGTCCATCACCACGCTGTCCTTGTCGAGGATGCGCATCACCACCGACTCGCCGTTCACGGTCGGCATGGTGAGCACGCGGATGTCGATCTGGCGGCCATCGACCTTCAGGCCCATGCGGCCGTCCTGCGGCCGGCGGCTCTCGGAGATGTCGAGCTCGGCCATGATCTTGATGCGCGACACCACGCCCGGCACCATCCGCCGTGGGATGGTGGTGGAGTCGGACACCACGCCGTCCACGCGGAAGCGGACGCGGGTCTCGCGCTCGGACGGGTCGAAGTGGATGTCGGAGGCGCCGCGCTGCACCGCGTCGGCGATGATCGAGTGCACGAGCTTGATCACCGGCGCGTCGTCCGCGGACTCGCGCAGGTCGGTCACCTCGATCTCCGCCGGGCCCTCGTCCGGCTCGTCCTGGATTGCGTCGTCGATGCGGCCGAGCTGGGCCAGCAGGCTCTCGATGTCCTCGTGCGAGGTGACCGCGCGGTTCACCTCGAGGCCCGTCATCATCGCGATGTCGTCGACGGCGAGGATGTTCGTGGGGTCGGCCATCGCGAGCAGGATCGTGCGCTCGTCGAGGTACGCCACCGGCACAGCCTGGTAGCGGCGTGCCGCTGCCGGGCTCACGAGGTTCGCGGCGCCCATGTCCACATTGAAGATCGAAAGGTCCACGTAGTCGAGGCCGAAGCGCTCCGCCACCGCGTGCGCGAGCTGGTCCGGCGTCAGGACACCGGTCTCCACCAGCACCTTGCCGGTGGGCTCGGTGCGGTCGCGCGCCATCTCCACCGCCGCCTCCACCACCTGCGCCTCCGCGAAGCCGAGCGACACGATCACCTCGCCGATGCGGCGCACGGAACGGCCTCGCGCGCTCGGCCGTGTGAGGCCGTGCAGGCGCTCGCCCTGGGGGGCGTCCTCGGGCACAGCCTGCACGGCGGGAGTGTTCAGGGGCGGGTTCATCGGCAACGCAAGGGGAGGCCGCCGCCACCGATGGGGCGCCTCTAACCCGCGTTATCGGCAACTGCGCCGCCGATCAGTAGCCCTGAGAGGGCGCTACTTGACGGTCAGGGTGCCCTTCATACCGCCCGCCTCATGGCCGGGGACCGAGCAGTAGAAGGTGTAGGTGCCCGGCTTGAGGTTCGCGGTGATCTTGGAGGTGCCGCCCTTGCCCACCCGCGGGCCCTGCACGTTCACGCCGTTGCCCTTGATCGAGATGTCGTGGGTGATCGGCGCCTGGTTCGGCATGCTGAGCGTGACCTTGCCCGCCGTGGCGTTGGCCTTGTTGTACTGGAAGGCCAGCGCACCGGTTGGGTTGGCGGGGATCGTGAGCGTGCCGTTCTTCTCCACGGCCGGCTTGTTGCTCACCTGCGTCTGCCCCGCCGTTGCGAGGTCGCCGCTGTCCTTGCCGGGCTTGCCCGCCGCGTAGCCCACGTACGCCGCCACGTCGCGGGCATCGCTTCCCCTCACCAGGTTGAGCGGCATGATGCTGCCGCGCCGGACGTGCGAGATCTGGTTGAGCACCACGCCCTTGATGCCTGTCGAGCCGAAGCCCTGGGCGCGGGCAACCTGGAAGGCGGCGTCGAGGTTCGGGCCCTGAATGCCCTTGGTGCCCGCACGTGCGAGCGTGTGGCACGAGCCGCATTTCTGCACGAAGAGCGTCTTGCCGTGCACGAGGTCCGGCTTGTTGCCGCGGCCGCAGCCGGCGACCACCGCCACCACGGCAACGGCCATCGGCACGGCAAGCACCCGCAACCTGTCGCGCGAACCAATCAAGGGGCGGAAGATTATCCAAGCGGCGGACGCCAAGGCTCCCCAGTGGGAGCGGCATCCGGCAGCTCGTCAAGCCTGCCCTGGGCAGCCGCGATCACGCCCTCGGCCACGTGCTCCCAGCCGAACCGTTCGGCGGCCGTGCGCGCGAGCGCCGCGCCCGCCTCCGCCCGCCGCCTCGGGTCCATGCGGAGCCACTCCACCAGCTTGTTCGCGATCTCGTCCACGGCACCCTCCGCCACCTCGAACCCAAGCAGGTGCTCCAGCGAGGGGTCGAGGGAGTCCGCGAGCGCGGCGCTCACCTCCGCCAGGCCGGAATGCGCAGCGGAGAGCGGCAGGACGCCGCAGGTGGCGGCCTCGGCGGCAACCATCCCGAACGCCTCGGGGAACGTGCTCGGCACCACCTGCGCGAGGCAGGCTGGAAGCAGATCCGGGAGGTCGTCGTGCTCGAGGCGGCCGGTGAAGTGGATCCGGGCTGCCGCCTCCGGCGCCGCCGCGAGGTAGGCGTCGCGGCGCTCGCCGTCGAGCGAGTCGAGGAAGGCGCAGAGGTAGCGCAGCTCGCCCGGGGGACCGCCTTCGAGCTCGCGGCCGCGGGCGGCGATGTGGCGCACCTCCTCGAGATCGGCGCGGCTCAGCGCCCCGACGAGCCTTTCGCTCGCCTGGCGATAGGTGCCGAAGCCCACCACGCACAGCCGCGCGTCAGGCACCTTCCCAACCACAAGCGGCCATGCGGCGAGAAGGAGATCGATCCCCTTCGACACGATCAGCTTGCCGACGAAGCTCACGAGCGCGTCGGCCAGCGGGTCGAGCGCGCGGAGCGCCGCGGCCGCGCCGGCGTCGCCGCCCCAGCCGGCGGCGTCGGCTCCCTCGAGCCGGTCGGCGAGAGCGCTCAGGCGCCGCGCGGCCTCGTCCCGCTCGAGCGGCCGGAAGCGGTGCACGTCCACGCCGGGTGGGCCGAGCCGCGTGCGGTCACGCATCTGCGGCAGGAACTCCCACAGGCGCTGGGCGAGGTGGCGCGAGCCCACGAGCACGCCGCTCGCGGCTCCAAGCCCCTCCTGCACGTAAGGGAGAAATCGCTCGGGGTCGCGGCGCAGCGTGTACTCGAGCGCGCTGCCGTGAATCTTCACCGCGTACGGCACCTCGCCGCCGAGCGCCCGCGCGAGCACCGCCGGCCCCATCAGAGCGTGGTTGGCGAGCGCCACGTCCGGCCGCACGCGCTCCACCACGTCCCTCACGGCGCTCACGTTCGCGTCCAGATAGTGGCCGAGCTCCTCGTCCGTCAGGTCGAGGAACGGCTTGGCGTCGAATCCCTCGTAGCTGTCTGCGACGTAGACCGGGAGCACCCTGCCGATGTCGGGCAGGTAGGCGGTCACCCGCGCGTCGGGATCGCCCTCGATCTCCAGCTTGCCGTCCTCCCAGCGGCCGAGAGCTCCGACGAACGGCAGCTCGGTGGCCTGCCGGTCCTGGCAGAGGATGTGGACCTCATGGCCGAGCGCAGCCAGGGCCGCGGTCAGGCTGGCGTTGTAGATGTTGCTGCCGGTGCCGCGCAGCAGGTAGCCGTGGAACACGAGGATGCGCACTGGTGGCTGTTCTTCGCCCTCCGTCCGCACCGGCCTTCAGTATGGCCTTCCCGACTCGGGAAGGGCGACTCGTGCCGCTGATATCTTTCCGCGCTCATGCCAGAGCGTCAGAGATACCGACTGCGGGCCAGGTCCGACCGCGAGGTGATTCGCGAGGTCGAGCCTGGGGCCGTCTACGTCGACCGCGACAGCGGGGAGGAATTCGAGGTGGTTGGCAAGCTGCTGCCGCTCGCTCCCTCTCCGAGCAACCTGCCCTGGGCGGTCGAGAACCTGCGTCTTTGCGGCTGCTCGCTCGAGCAGCTCGTTCCGAAGGATTTGAACGACTGCCCGCACTGCGGCCGTCGTCTTCCTGCCGTAGAGCGCTAGCGCGCTTTCCGATGAAGTCGCTCACATTCGTCACCTGCCTGCTCGCGCTCGGCTTCGCGCTCGCGGGCTGCGGTGGCGGCAGCAACCAGAGCGCGGACACCGCGCCGCCCCCGCCGCCGCTCACCGTGCCGGGGAACGAGTCCGCCCCCGCCACGCCCGACACCGTCCCCACCACTCCCACCACCACCGTGCCCAGCACGCCCAGCAGCGGCGGCGTGGCGAGCGGCGGCACGCCTTCGAGCGGCGGCACCGCAGGCGGCGGCGCCGCCACCCCGCAGGCGCCTAGCTCGCAGGCGCCGTCAGGAGGCGCTCAGGCGCCCTCAGGCGGCACGCAGAGCGGCAGTGGCGGCGGGAGCACCACCACGCCATCCTCGGGCGGCACGGCCCCTGGCAAGTTCAATCAGTTCTGCCAGGAAAACCCGGGCGCCTGCTGAGGCGCCTGCAAACCTTCGGACACCTGCGTCCTCGGTCGGCCGCTTGCTAGCCCAAGCCGGCCTCCCTGCGTCCTTGGTCTCCTCGGTTTTCGCCGCCTCAGGAATGGAGCGGCCGCCCCACGCGGTTATTGGCGGGCGTACTCCTCTGCGGCGCGCGACTCGAACTCGAGGCCCACGAACTGGTCGTCGCCCACCACCCACGCATCGTGGCCAGGCTCGATCACGTACGTGTCGCCCGGGCCTAGCTCGAGCTCGGTGCCGTCGTCATGGGTCACGTGCAACCGGCCCGTCTGCACCACGCCCACATGGCGCGCCTGACAGGTGTCGGTGCCCGCCACGGGCTTCACGCAGTCAGACCACCTCCAGCCCGGCTCGAAGGTCATGCGCGCGGCCGTCGCGCCGCCCATCCGCACCACCTCGACGCGGGTCTTGTCTGGAGTTCGAGTCTCGTCGGGAGAATCGAAAGTCCGTGATTCAACACCAGCCATGTGACCTCTCTTCCCTCTTGGCTCCGGGACGCTGGGGTCGAAACGCTGCGCGGGCACTCTAACCGCGTCCCGCCAGGCGATGGTGTGGCGACGCGCCAGGCTAGTCGCGCCGGTGAACGGGCGACGGCGTGGCCGGACGCCTGATGCGAGGCGGTGACGGCGCCGGCAGCGGCTCGGAGCCTCTCCGCGGCACGCGGTGGTGCGGCTTGCCGTGATCGCGCAGGCGGCGGCCGCCGTTGCGCCAGTGACCGAGTGGCAGCGCCAAGCCGCCTCCGCTGGGCGGATCCGGGGTTGGCTCGGGTTCGGGGCCGCCTCCGCCGGGGCCGCCTCCGCCACCGTCGGAGTCGTCGTCGTCGCGCAGCCTGAAGAACCAGACGAGCCACGCGACGAGGAGTCCCACGTCGAGCACGCGGAAGCCGATCATGAAGATCCAGCCCGATGTGCTCATCCGTCCCCCTCGAAGACGATCGCAGCCATCAGCGCGATAGTACCGCTCGTGGGAAGACCTGCCAGCCCCGATTTGGGGGATGGCGCCAGACGGCGGGCTCTCAGCCGCTGCCGGTCTTCTTCTTGGGAGTGGTCGGCGGGGTGGTGACCCGCGGATCCGGAATGAACGTGGCGGTGTACATCAGCCGCGCCGTGCGGTACAGGCACTGGTAGGACGCGAGCTGCCCCCGGGTGACCTGCGCTGCCTTCTGCTGGACGTCGTCGCAGTGCTTCGGATCGCGGGATGAGCGCCATGCCTCGTCGTTGCCGAGGTTGACCGCGAACGCCGGCGCCCAGGTGGGAACGGTCAGCGCGACGACATATCCCGGCTTGACGGTGAGCGGCCGCGGGAGCGCGAACGTCGGGGTGGACCCGAAGTACTTGCTGAGGTCGAACGGCGGGCTGATGCCGGTGACCCGGTAGCGCTGCTTCGTGCCCGGCTTGAGCACGACGAGCTGGGCCTGCGGCGGACTGCCGAACAGCTTGTTGAAGAAGGCGATGTCGCTCGCCTTGGGCTTGCCGAGCGTGACGCTGAAGGCAACGACCTTGCCGCGCCGCTTGCGCGTGAAGGGGTTCTTGGCTGTGCCCTGCTGCACCTCGAAGCCCGTCACCTGCCCCACCGCCTGGCAATTCGCCGGGCAGCTCACGGCCGGTGGCTGGGTGGTCTGGCCGAACTCGATCGGGTGGTCGCCCCACGCGATCGCCGCGACCGCGAGGGCACCAAGAATTGTGAGAATTGCTACGAGCCGCTTCATGCGTCAGGGAGTTCAACAGGCCCGGAGGCCTCAGGTTGCGCTCTTCTACTTGGAAGCCGACTTCCCTGCGGCGACATCACGCAACTGACGTAGCCGCCTACTTGTAGCGGTACGTGATGCGGCCGCGGTCGAGGTCGTACGGCGACAGCTCGATCTTGATCCGGTCACCGGGCAGGATGCGGATGTAGTGGCGCCGCATCTTGCCCGAGATGTGACCGAGCACCTCGTGCCCGTTGTCGAGCTTCACCTTGAACATGGTGTTGGGCAGGGCCTCCACGACCTCGCCCTCCATCTCGATCTTCTCTTCCTTCGGCAAACCGCTCGTCATGCTAGCCGCAGGCCGCGAGACATCGCGGCGCCGCGCGGCTAGATCTTCCTGACATTCACCGCCTTCGGGCCCTTGTCGCCGGCCTCCTCGTCGTAGGAGACCTTGGTGTTCTCCTCGAGCGACTTGAAGCCGTTGCCCTCGATGCCGGTGTAGTGGACGAAGAGGTCGCGGTCGCCCTCATCGGGAGTGATGAAGCCGAAGCCTTTCTCGTCGTTGAACCACTTCACAGTACCGGTCGCCATCTGCCACCTTCCTCCTTCGTCCCCACTACGTGCGCTGCCAGCGAAAACGTACCATCGATAGCGCGCTCACAGCCAGCCGCCCGCGCGGCGTATTTCGCGCATCTACCTGGCCTTGAAGCTGGCCTTTCCGGGTCCATCGGAAAGGAACGAGTCCACCGCGGCCTGCAGGTCCTCGGTGTCGAACAGCGCGGAGGCGATCTCGCGTATGCGGGCGTCCGCTCCGCGCGCGCCCTCGTCGAGATATGCGCGGACGAGCTTCTTGGTGGCCGCGTGCGCGAGCGTGGGCCCGGCGGCCAGCTCGCCCGCGAAGGTGGCCGTCTCGGCGGCGAGCCTGTGGTCCGGGAACACGCGATTCACGACGTTCCAGCGCTCCAGTGTGGCGGCGTCGAACAGCTCGCCGCTCATCACGAACTCGCGCGCTCGCGCGGGCCCCGCGCGCTCTGCCAGCCGCTGCGTGCCCCCGCCCGCCGGCGTGAGGCCGACGACCTTCTCCACCAGCCCGAACTTCGCCGACTCGGACGCGAAGATCAGGTCGCAACCGAGCGCGACCTCCAGGCCCCAGGTGAGGCACAGGGCATGCACCGACGCGATGCTCGGCAGCGGCATGTCCTCGAGCCGCTGCACCACTCGCACGAGGCCCTGGAAGATCTCGTCCGCCTGGTCGGGGGTCTTGTCGTCGAAGTGGTGAACGTCCACGCCACCTGTGAACGCGCGGCCCTCCGCCCGCAACACCAGCGCGCGCACGGCCTCAGACTCCGCGCGGTCGAGCGCCGCCTCGAGATCGGCCTGCAGCTCGGGGGTCCAGAGGTTGAGCGGCGGCGAGTCCACCACCACCACGCCCACGTCCCCGTCCCGCTCGAAGCGGACGTGCTCGTCAGCCACGCAGCTGCGCCGCCACCTCGGCGAGCTCGTCCTGCTCCGCCTGCTGCGGCCTGGTGGGAAGCTGAAGCGGGTCGCCCTGGTAGCGCGGGATCGAGTGGATGTGGAAGTGGAAGACCGTCTGCCAGCCCGCCGCGCCGCACGAGTTGAGCAGATTCACGCCGTCGCAGCCCAGGCGCTCCTTCTGCATCTGCGCGAGACGCTGGGCGCCCAGCGCCGTGGCCGTAAGGTCCGCGGCTGAGATCTCGAGCAGGTCCGTGGAGTGGTTGCGCGGGATCACGAGCGCGTGCCCGCGCGTCCACGGGTTGATGTCCATGAACGCGGCGGTGTCGTCCTCCTCCCACAGGAAGTGGGCGGGGATCTCGTGGTTCAGGACCTTGCAGAAGAGACAGTCGGGATCGCTCATGCGGCGCGGAAGGTTACAGCCATCCGACCTTCTTGAAGTAGCGGTAGAGCCCTGCGCAGACGGTGAGCATCACCCCGAGCACGACGAAATAGCTGTAGTGCCAGCGGAGCTCCGGCATGTAGTGGAAGTTCATTCCGTAGATGCCGGCGATCATGGTCGGCACCGCCGCGATGGCGACCCACGCGGAGATCTTGCGCATGTCGTCGTTCTGGCGAACGCTCACCTGAGTGAGGTTCGCCTCGAGCACGCTCGTGAGCATGTCCCGGAAGCCGTCGAGGATCCCGACGATCTTCACCAGATGGTCGTGCACGTCACGAAAGTACGACTGCACCTGCGAGTGAATGAGGCCCTCGTACTCGCCGCGCGCGAGCTTCTGGAGCGGCTCCTGGAGCGGGAACGTGGCGCGGTAGAAGTCGAGGACCTCGCCCTTCAGCTTGTAGATGCGCTCCGCGGGGTTGTCGCGCGAGTCGGAGAACACCTGCTGCTCGATCTCGTCGATGTCGTTCTGCACGCCCTCGACGGCGGGGAAGTAGTCGTCCACCACGTGGTCGACGATCGCGTGCAGAATCGTGCCGGGGCCGCAGCGGAGCAGGTCCTGCTCACTCTCCACGTGCTCGCGCACCTCCTTGAGGCCGCTGCCCTCGCCGTGGCGCACGGACACGATGAAGTCCCGCCCGACGAACAGCATGATGTCGCCGAGCGTGATCACCTCGGTGGGATCCACGTAGCGGGCCGTCTTCAGGACCATGAAGATCGTCTCGCCGTAGCTCTCGATCTTCGGCCGCTGGTGCGCGTGAATCGCATCCTCGACCGCGAGGGGGTGCAGGTCGAACTCGCGCGCCACGGACGCGAACTCCTCCTCCGACGGCTCGTACAGGCCGATCCACACGAACGCGTTCTCGGCGGCGTGCGCGGCGTCGAGCGCGTTCTCGAGCGGCATCTCGCCGTCGCGGCGCCGGCCGTTCTCGTACACCGCGCAGTCGATGATCATCGCGACGGATTCTGCCGCAGCCGGCGGGCGAGAGCGACCGCTTGCTCGCGCGTCTCCGCCTCGCCGGTGAAGCGTGCCTCGCGCAGGCGTGCCAGGAGCTCGCCGAGCTCCGGCCCCGGCTTCATCCCGAGCTCCTCGGCCAGCTCGCGTCCCCGCACCGCCGGCTCGGGCGGCGAGCTGCGCCAGGCCAGCGCCTCCGCCATCAGCTCGCGGGCGAGCTCCAGATGGGCCGCGATTGCCGCCTCGGCGTTCTTGCCGCGGGTGGCGAGGCGGTCGGCGCAGGTGAGCAGAGTCACCTCCACCTCCACCGGCTGGCAGCGCTCCAGGTAGCGGTACACGAGGTCCCGGCCGAGCGGACGCTCGTGCACGAGGAAGCCAAGCACGAGGTGGTGGTGCGTTACGTTCGCCACCAGCTCGCGCAGCCGCTCACTGGTCTTCAGACGGCGGAAGAGCGCGCGGATCATCTCGGCGCCCACCTTGTCGTGGCCGATGAAGGTCACGCGACCATCGGGGCGGACCCCGCGGGTGGCCGGCTTGCCGCAGTCGTGAAGCAGGGCGGCGAAGCGCAGGGCCTGCCAGCGGGTGAGCTCGTCGGCGAACGGCTCGCTCATGAGCTCGTCGAGCGGTTGGGCGAGCTCGCCGAACACGCCTTCGGGATCCCGCTCGACCGCGAGGTAGCAGCGCAGCACCTCGATGGTGTGGTCGTGTACGTCGAGGTGGTGGAAGTGGCTCTGCTCCACGCCGTGAAGCGCGTGCAGCTCGGGCAGCACCACGGCTGTGAGGCCGACCTCGTCGCATAGCTCGAGTCCCTCCACCACGCGGTCGCTCGTCACGATCCGGCGCAGCTCGGCGAACACGCGCTCCGCCGCCGCGTTCGCCACGAGGGGCGCGGCTGCAAGCGTCAAGCTTCGAGTTTCGGGGGTCGGGTGGAGGCTGAGCTCGGTCGCGAGGCGCGCCATCCGCAGGGGCCTGAGCGGGTCGTCCGCGTATGCCGAGTGCTCCACGTCCGGGCCGCCGAGCACCCGTAGCGCACGCGCTTCGAGGTCCGGGATTCCCCCCTGCGGGTCGTGCGGCTCGCCGCCCTCCAGGGGGAGGGCGATCGCGTTGATCGAGAAGTCGCGGCGCGCGAGATCCGCGTCGATCCCGTCCCCGTGCACGGCGGTCACGTCGCATGTCCACCCGCGGTCGGAGCTCATCGCGCGCCACGCGCCGAAGGCCTCGGATAGGGCAAACACGGGACCGCCCGCGCCGCGCGCGATCGTCCGAGCGACCTTCTCCGGATCGCCCCGCACCGCGAGGTCGAGGTCGGTGAGCGGCCGCTCGAGCAGAGCGTCGCGCACGGTCCCGCCGACGATCCAGGCCTCCTCGGCCGGCCCGTCCGCGAGCGCCGCGCGTGCGACCCGCACGGCGGGCGCGGCCGCGACGCGCTCGTTCAGCTCCCGGCTCCCCGCCATTGCCTGCGCACCCGCGGGCTGAGCCCGCAGGTGATCTCGTAGTTGATCGTGCCGAGCCGCTCGGCCACCTCCTCGCAGCGGATGTGCTCGCCGCCCTGCTCCCCGATCAGGACTGCCGGCTCTCCGGGCTCCAAGGCGGTGTCCGGCCCCAGCTCGATCGTGAGGTTGTCCATGCTGATCGTGCCGATCACGGGATACCGGCGACCCTGCACCAGCACCTCGCCATTGTTCGAGAGCGCGCGCCGCCAGCCGTCGCCGTATCCGATCGGCACCGTGCCGACCCAGGTGCGCTCGCTCGCGGTCCAGCGGCGGCCGTAGCCCGCGCTCTCGCCCGGCTCGAAGAGCTTCACGGCGGCCACGTACGACTCGAGCGACAACGCCGGCTCGAGCCCGTGCACGGCCGGGTCCCCCTGAAAGGGGTCGAGTCCGTACACAGCCACGCCGCAGCGCACCATGTCGAAGTGGGCCGCGCTGTCGCGAAGGGTGGCGGCGCTGTTCGCGGCGTGCACCACGATCTTCGGGTGCGCGTCCTTCAGCTCGCGGGCGAACGGGGCGAATGCCTCGAGCTGCGCGGGGAAGTGGTCATCCCCCCGCTCGTCGGCGGTGGCGAAGTGCGTCATCGCGCCTGCGAGGTTGAGCCGCTCGTCGGACACCACGAGCTCGGCGACCGCGCGCGCCTCGGACAGGTCCTTCGTGCCGAGCCTGCCCATTCCGGTGTCGAGCTTCACGTGCACGTTCACCGGCACGGTGCCAGGGGTGTGCAGCTCGGCGAGCGCATGCGCGAAGCGCTCGTCCCAGACCACCACGTCGGCCACCGCCTCAACGGCCACCTTCGCGTCCTCATGGGTGAGCGCTCCCATCACGAGGATGCGGCTGTCGATGCCGTGGCGGCGCAGCTCGGCCGCCTCGCCCGCCGTGGCCACGGCCAGCCAGTCCGCGCCGCCGGCGAGTGCCGCCTTTGCGCACCAGATGTCGCCATGCCCGTACGCGTCCGCCTTCACCACGGCACACAGGCGCGCGCCGTCCGTGAGCAGCGAGCAGAGGCGCGCGCAGTTGCGCTCGATCGCGCCGAGCTCGATGGTGGCGAGCGCCCTCTCAACCATCGCGCCCCCGCAGCTCGCGCATGGCGTCCGGTATCGCGTCGATCACGTCGCCGGCGATCACGTGGTCGGCACCGAAGCGCTGCGCCGCCACCCGGCCGGCGCGGGCGTGGGCGAGCACCCCCGCAGCGGCAGCCTCGAAAGCGGACAGGCCCTTCGCGAGGAACGCACCGATCATTCCCGACAGCACGTCGCCGGTTCCCGCGGTGGCGAGCGCAGGGGTGGCGCCCGGACTGATCGCCACGGGCCCGCCGGGTGCCGCCACGATCGAGTCGTCCCCCTTCAGCACCACCACGCAGCCGCTCTGCTCAGCCGCGCCGCGCGCACACGCGAGGCGGTGCGCCGCGACCTCGTCGGAGCTCGTGCCGAGCAGCCGAGAGAGCTCGCCGGCGTGCGGTGTGAGGACGGTCGGGCCGGGGCGCTCCTGCAGCAGCTCGAGCCGCCCCGCGTGCGCGTTCAGCCCGTCGGCGTCGATCAGCAGCGGCCTGTCAACGCTGCGCGCGACCGCGCGCGCGAACTCGAGCGCGGGCTCCGCGCGCCCAACGCCCGGGCCTAGCACGAGCGCACCGGCGCGCTCCGCCATTTCCTCGATCTCTTCCACCCCCGCCGGCGTGTGACCGCCGTCCTCCTCCGGCAGCGCACGCGTCATGCCCTCGAGCAGCTTGAGCTGGAGCACCGGCTGAGCCGAGCGCGGCACCGCCACCTGCACGTAGCCCGCGCCGGCCCGCTGCGCCGACATCGCCGCCATCGTCGGCGCGCCGGTGAGGCCGGCGGAGCCGCCCACCACCACCACGGTTCCGGACTGGAACTTGGACCCGTCGCGCGCCCGGCGCGGCACGAGCTCGATCACGCGCTCGCCGATCAATCCCGCCGTGGACGGCAAGGGCGCGCCACGCGGGACGCCGATCTCCACCACCTCCACCTCGCCCGCCAGCTCCTTGCCAGGGTTCACGTGCAGGCCGATCTTCGACCCGTGGAAGGTGGCCGTGGCATCTGCGCGCACGGCGTCGCCGTGCACCTCGCCGTTCGACGCATCCACGCCCGACGGCACGTCGCACGCCACCACGGGCGCTTCCGCACCGTTGATCGCGCGGATCGCGCCGGCGAGCGGCTCGCGCACGGCGCCCGAGAAGCCCGTGCCGAGCAGGGCGTCCACCACCACGCTCGAACCCTCCAGCGCGCCGGGGTCGAACGGGAGCGGAGGCTCGCCCGGCATCCGCTCGAGGTTCGCGCGGGCATCGCCCTTCAGCTCCTCCGGATCGCCAACCGCGAGCACGTCCACGCGCATGCCGTCCTCCCGCAGGATGCGCGCGGCCACGAGCCCGTCGCCGCCGTTGTTGCCCTTGCCAACCACGATTCGCACAGGCCCGGCACCACGTGCGGCCGCGGCGGTGGCACGCGCGAGGCCGATTCCCGCACGCTCCATCAGGTCGACGCCCGGCACGCCCTGCTCGTTGATCGCCCAGCCGTCGACGGCGCGCATCTCCGCCGCCTCGTAGACGGGGTCGAGCCATTCCGGCAGCGTCATCGCAGCAGCGCCACCGCTCCGGCGGTGGTGTCGGTATGCGTGAGCGACACCACGGGCTGCGCGCCCAGTTCCCGCGCCCGTTCCGCCACGGCGCCGCTCAACCGCAGCTCGGGTGCGCCGCCCGTGGCCACCACCTCCACGTCGCGGAAGTTCCAGCCCTCCATCCCCAGCGCCTTGGCCACCGCCTCCTTGGCGCAGAAGCGCGCAGCCAGATGCCGTGCGGGTCGCGCGTGCCGCGCCGCGTACTCCAGCTCCTGCTCGCTGAACAGCCGCTCGGCCAGGCGCGGCCGACGCTCCAGCGCTCGCTCTAGGCGCTCAATATCGAGAAGGTCGAGCCCGATGCCGCTCATATGAGCGGACTGTACGGGACTACTCCACCGTGACCGTCTTCGCCAGGTTGCGCGGCTGGTCCACGTTGAGGCCGCGCGCCCGGGCGATGTAGTACGCGAGGAGCTGGAGCGGGATCACCGCGAGGATCGGCTGAAGCAGCCAATCCGTGCGAGGAACCGTGACGAGCTCCTCCACGTGCATCGCCACATCGGGGTTGCCGTCGGTGGCCACCGCGATCACGTGCGCGCCGCGGGCCCGCACCTCGGCCACGTTCGAGAGCACCTTGTCGAGCACGGGCGAGTCGGTGGCCACGCACACCACCGGAGTCTGCTCGTCGAGCAGCGCGATCGGCCCGTGCTTCATCTCGCCGGCCGCGTACGCGTCCGTGGGGATGTAGGAGATCTCCTTGAGCTTGAGCGCGCCCTCGAGGCACACCGGCAGCCCCACATGCCGCCCGAGGTAGAGGAAGAAGTTCGATTTCACCCAGCGGCTCGCGATGTCGCGCATCGGCTCGTCCACGCGCTCGAGCAGCTCGCTGATGAGGTGCGGCAGGCGCTTGACCTCCTGCGCGAGCTCGGCGGCGCGCCCCGGCGGGAGCGTGCCGCGGACCTGCGCGAGCTTGATGCCGAGCAGGTACATCACAGCCACCTGCGACACGAACGTCTTCGTGGCCGCCACGCCGATCTCGAGCCCGGCGCGGGTGAAGATCACGCCGTCCGCGTCGCGGGTGGCCTGGCTGCCCATCACGTTGGTCACGCCGATCACCTTCGCCCCGCTGGCCCGGGCCAGGCGCATCGCGGCGAGCGTGTCGGCCGTCTCGCCGGACTGCGTGATGCCCACCACCAGATCGTGCTCGCCGAGCACCGGGTTGCGGTAGCGGAACTCCGACGCGATGTCGAGCTCCACCGGCACGCGCGCCCACTCCTCGATCGCGTAGCGGCCCACAAGCCCCGCGTGGTAGGAGGTGCCGCAGGCCACCACCGCGATGCGGCGCAGGTTGCGCAGCTCGTCGTCCGACACGCCGATGTCCCCGAGCTCCACGAGATCCCCTGGCACGCGGTCGAAGATCGTCTCCGCCACCGCGTCGGCCTGCTCGTGGATCTCCTTGAGCATGAAGGTCTCGTAGCCGCCCTTCTCGGCGGCGCTCTCGTCCCAGTCGATCTCGGCCGTGCCGCGCTCGAGCGGGGTGCCGGACGCGTCCATGAACTCGGTGGATCCGGGCCGAAGCACCACGATCTCGTCGTCGTTCAGGTACTGGACGGTGCGCGTCTCGGAGAGGAAGGCTGGGATCGCGGAGGCGATGAACGACTCGCTCTCGGACACGCCGACCACGAGCGGGCACTCCTTGCGCGCACCCACGAGCACCTCGGGCTCGTCCGCGGCCAGCGCGACGAACGCGTAGTGGCCGCGAAGCTCGTTGTAGGAGCGACGCACGGCCTCCACGAGGTCGCCGTCGTAGTGCGACGAGATCAGGTGCGCCACCACCTCGGCGTCGGTGTCGGAGGTGAACTCAGCGCCGTCCGCCACGAGCCGCTCACGGAGCGCAACGTGGTTCTCGACGATGCCGTTGAGCACGATGTGGATGCGGTCGTTGGTGTCGTAGTGCGGGTGGGCGTTCGCCTCGCACACTCGGCCGTGGGTGGCCCAGCGAGTGTGGCCGATGCCGATCGTGGGCTCGGCGGTGGCGGTGGCCACCGCGCCGCCCTCATCGCGCGCCCTCGCCTCCACCGCCTCGCGCAGGAACGACAGGTTCCCCACGGCGCGCACGGAATCGATGTGACCGTCCGCGAGGAGCGACAGCCCGGCGGAGTCATAGCCGCGGTACTCGAGCTTCTCGAGGCCCTGGAGGAGCAGCTCCCTGCAAGGCCTCCCGCCTACGTATCCGACGATTCCGCACATGCCGCTGTCACCTCCTAAGGGACGGAAAAAGCCGCGCTGAAGGCGGCTCATGAACGCCCCTTGGCAGGGCCAAAATCGATGGTATCAGCGGTCTTGCGCGCTGACGAGGGGTGGTCAGATTCCTGCTGTCTGGACCAGCAGGAAGATGTTGAGCGACACGATCAGAGTGGCTACGAGAGCGGCCGCGACCGTGGTGAAGCGGCTGTTCACGAGGTTCCCCATAAGGCTCTTGCGGCTCGTGAAGATCACGAGCGGGATGAGGGCGAACGGGATGCCGAACGAGAGCACCACCTGGCTGATCACGAGCGAGCCCGTGGGGTCGAGGCCGATCCCGAGCACCACGAGCGCCGGCGTCATCGTCACGAGCCTGCGCACCATCAGCGGGATGCGGCGGTTGATGAACCCCTGCATCACCACCTGGCCGGCATACGTGCCCACGCTCGAGCTCGCGAAACCGGACGCGAGCAGCGCCAGGCCGAACGCGACGGCTGTGCCATTGCCGATCAGGTTCTGGAAGCCGTGGTAAGCGCCGTCGATCGTGTCCACACCCGTGTGGCCCGTCTTGTGGAACAGCGCCGCGGCCACCATCAGCATGCAGATGTTCACCACGCCGGCCACGCTCATCGCGATGCCGACGTCGAGGCGCTGGAAGCGCATGAGCCGCCGCCGCTCGTCGTCATTGCGCACCTTGATGCGGTCCTGTGTGAGCGCCGAGTGCAGGTAGATCACGTGCGGCATCACCGTGGCGCCGAGAATTCCCACGGCGAGTAGCACGGAGTCGTTGCCGGCGAAGTGCGGCACGAAGCCCTTCACCGCTTGGCCGGCATCCGGGCCGACCTCGAACGCCTGGTAGAGGAAGCCGAGCAGGACCACTGCGAACAGCCCGCCGATGGCGAGCTCGAAGCGCCGGTAGCCGCGTGTCTGCAACCCCAGGATGCCGAACGCCACCACACCGGTCATGAGCCCGGCGACGAACAGCGGAACGCCGAAGAGCAGGTTGAGCGCGATCGCTGCGCCCACGAACTCCGCCATGTCGGTGGCCATCGCGATCAGCTCGGCCTGAACCCACAGGCCCCACGTGACGCCGCGCGGGAACGATTCGCGGCACACCTCGGGCAGGTTCTTGCCGGTGGCGATCCCGATCTTCGCCGACAGCATCTGGATCAGCATCGCCATCAGGTTGGCCGCCAAGACCACCCACAGGAGCAGGTAGCCGTAGCGCGCGCCGCCCTGGATGTTGGTGGCGAAGTTGCCGGGGTCGATGTACGCCACCGCCGCGACGAATGCCGGCCCGAGCAGCGGCAGCGTGCCGCGCAGAACGCCGCGCTTGCGGATCTCGTGAAGGGACGCCGGAGTCGGGAGCGCTACGGCGTCGGGCGATAGGGGCTTGCTCACTCGCCCTCCAGCTCGGCGCGCATGGCGCTGGCGAGCGCCCCGCCGAGAACATGCACGCGCTTGCCGAAGCGGGCGGACACCGGGCCGTCGAACGGCTGCTTGTCCACGATCTCGAAGTCGTCACCCGGGGCAATGCCCTGGTCCGCCAGGTAGCGCAGCATCTCGGGATCGGAGTCCGAGATCCGGACGAAGCGGCCGTGCGCCCCCGGCTCGAGCGACTGCATGCTCCGCGTGTGCCCCTCCTCGATTCGCAGCTCGCGCGTGGGGATCGGATCCCCGTGCGGGTCGTGCGTGGGATCGCCGAGCTTCCGCGCGATCAGCTCCTCGAGCTCCTCGGACAGCACGTGCTCGAGCACCTCGGCCTCGTCGTGCACGCGATCCCACGGCACGTCCAGGTTCTCCGCCAGGTACAGCTCGAGCAGCCGGTGGTGGCGAAGCACCTCGAGCGCGACGCGCTGCCCCGCGGGCGTGAGCCGGACGCCCCTGTACGGCACGTGCTCCACGAGCCCGCGCTCGCTCAGCTTCTTCGCCATGTTCGATGCCGAGGCCGGCGTGACGCCCAGGCGATCGGCGATCGCGTTGGTGTTCACGGCGCTGCCACGCTGCGTCTGCAGCGCGTAGATCGCCTTCGCGTAGTCCTCGACCGCCGCGGTCAGATGTTCTTCAGCTGCCATGCACGACAAATTATGCCATGGCTAAAACTGAAGTTTGTAGCGGCTGGACGATTATCCGAGTTCGCGCTCCACCAGGCCCGCCAGGCGCTCGGCCACCTCGCGGCATTCGGCTTCTTCCGGCGCCTCCACCATCACCCTGATCAGAGGCTCCGTGCCGGACGCGCGCACCAGCACGCGACCGCGGCTCTCGAGCGCCGCGCTCTCCTGCTCCACCGCACCCAACACCGCGGGCGCATCCTGGAGCGAAGTCCGGCCCGACACCCTCACGTTGATCAGGAGCTGCGGGAGCTTCGTCATCGCGTCCCGCTCCGAGAGGTCGCGCTTGCCCAGCGCCTCGAGAGCGAGCAGCGCCGATGCGGTGCCGTCGCCCGAGGGCGCGAAGCCCGTGTCGATGATGTGGCCCGACTGCTCGCCGCCGAGCGCCCAGCCGCGCCGCACGAGCTCGGCCATCACGTGCCGGTCCCCGACTGGAGTGGTGGCCACGTTGATGCTGTGCGCGGCCATCGCCGTGTGGAAGCCGTAGTTCGTCATCACGGTCACCGCCACGCCGTCGCCCGGCAGCCTGCCGGCGGATCGCAGGTGGAGCGCGCTCAGGGCGATCAGCTCATCGCCGTCCACCACGTTCCCATGGCGGTCCACCGCGAGCACGCGGTCGCCGTCGCCGTCGAACGCAAACCCCACGTCGAAGCCGCCGCCCGGCACGGCCTCGACGAGACGCTCGATGTGGGTGGAGCCGCAGCCCTCGTTGATGTTGCGGCCGTCGGGCTCAGTCGCGATCGTCTCCACGCTCGCGCCGAGGCGGCGGAAGATCTCCGGCGCCACGCGGTAGGTGGCGCCGTTCGCGCAGTCGAGCAACACGCGCAGCCCGCTCAGGTCGAGCGCCTGGAAGCGCAGCTCGAGTTCACGCAGGTAGTCAGCGCCGGCACCGTGCAGCTCGCGCACCCTTCCAGGGGCCGCGGCGGCCGCCTCGCCCGCCAGAACCGCCGCCTCCACCTCCCGCTCGGCCTCGTCCGGCAGCTTCATGCCGTCCGGACCGAAGAACTTGATCCCGTTGTCCCGATACGGGTTGTGCGAGGCGGAGACGACGCACGCGAGGTCGAAGCCGAAGCGGCGCACGAGCAGCGGCGCGCCCGGGGTGGGCAGCACGCCCGCGATCAGCGCGTGGCCGCCCGCGGCCGCGATGCCGGCTGCCAGGGCGGCCTCGAGCATCTCCCCCGACTCGCGAGTGTCCCGGATGATCAGCACCTGCGGGGCGCTCGCGGGCGCAGCCGCGGCGGCTGCTCGGCCCAGCGCGAGCGCGAGGTCCGCGGTGAGGAAGCTCCCCACCGCACCGCGAACGCCATCGGTGCCGAAGAGCCTGCGCTCGCCGGGAACCACGCTCATGGGGGCGAACTTAGCGCTTGGAGAACTGCGGGCGCTTGCGGGCCTTCTTGAGGCCTGCCTTCTTGCGCTCCTTCGCGCGCGCGTCGCGCGTGAGGAAGCCGCGACGCTTGAGCTCGCCGCGCAGATTCGGGTCCGCCTCCACGAGCGCCCGCGCCACGCCGTGGCGCAGCGCACCGGCCTGCGCGGACACGCCGCCGCCGTGGATGCGCGCGATCACGTCCATGCGCTCCTCGTAGCCCGCCGTCTCGAGAGGGGCGCGGACCGACTTCTGCAGCGTCGTGCGCGGGAAGAACTCCTCGAGCGCGCGACCGTTCACGCGGTACTCGCCCGTGCCCGGCTTGATGATCACGCGGGCGACGGAGGTCTTGCGCTTGCCGGTGGCCTGGTAGCGAGCGTCGGCCGCGAGCTCCTTGATCTCCCGCGGGGCAGGCGCGGGCTCTGGGGTGTCGCCCTGCAATTCTGCCTCTGCCTCTTCCGCCGACTCCACTTCCGCGTAGGCGCTCGCGGCGTAGCCAAACTCATCGTCGGAAGTCGATGGCTGCTCCTCCGGAAGGATCGGCTCGAGGTGCTCGCCCGGGATCACCTCGCGCTTCGGTTCCTTCACGTCGCGCTCGCCGCGCTCGGAGCGCTTGCCGCGCGGGCGGCCGGCCTCCTCGGCGGCCTCCTCAAGCGTCTCGGCGAGGTCCTCGCGGTTCTCCCGCTCCACCTCGAGCGCGTTCGGCTCGAGCGTCTCCGCGGACTCCTCGCTCAGAGCGTCGTCCACGCCGGGTGCCGGCTCGTCGCCACCGCTCGCGGCGGGAGCGGGCACGTCGACCTGGGCGGCCTCCTCCTCGTACCCGGCGGCCTCCTGCGGGGTCATCTCCTCGGGCTCGGGAGTCTCGCCCCCGCTGCCCGGCGCGCCGCCCTGCTCGTCCTCGATCAAGCTTCCACCTCCATCGGCTGCGGCTGCTGTGCAGCGTGCGGATGATCCGGACCCGCGTAGACCTTGAGCTTGCGGAGCTGCGCGCGACCGAGGCGGGTGCGCGGGAGCATCCCCTTCACCGCGAGGCGAATGATCTCCTCAGGCCGGCGCTCGAGCATCTCCTCGAACGTGCGGGAGCGCAGCCCGCCCGGATAACCCGAGTGGCGGTAATAGCGCTTGACCTCGCGCTTGCGGCCAGTCACGACGATCTTCTCCGCGTTCACGACGATCACGAAGTCGCCGACGTCGCAGTGGGGCGTGAACTCCGGCTTGCGCTTTCCGCGCAACGCGTCCGCGATCTGCGTGGCGAGGCGTCCAAGCGTCTTGCCGGTGGCGTCCACCACGAGCCAGTTGCGCTCGCGGGTTGCTGGTGTGGCTACGTAGGTCTTCATCGAAAAAAGAGTCCCGCCTCGAAGCGGGCATAGAACAGGCCGCGGCTCACGCTGCGGCAGTCGCACATGTTGACACACGTGCGCGGGAAGCCGCCTGCGGTCCCGGCCTTGCACGGAGAGGGTAGCCGCCGCGGATCGAGAAAAAAGTATCGATCGCAACTAGCGGGCTGCTTCGCCATGACGACTGAAGGCGTGCCTATACTGCCGCCGGATTTAAAAGCCTGCCGAATCCCCGCCGCCCGGCGGGGAACGGGGGACCACAACTACAGAGTTGCGGGATTGCAGAGCTGCGGAGTTGCAGGGCTGCGATTCGGACTCTCGGGGCGAATTGGAGACGCACTTTGAGTGCGCTCTTTAGCGCCGCTCTTTCGGCGCGAGCCCGTCAGCTAACCCCGTAGGCTCGAGAAAGAGAGGCGCTCTGCCGCTGCCGTTTTCGACAGCAGGACGAATCGCTAGAGGGGTTGTGCTCGCGGGGGTCGCGAGTGCGGTGTGCGCACCGCCCGCGCTGGCCGGGAACGGTGGCGTGGGATACACGGCAACTCCGAAGGTCACCCGCATCGTGTGCGTGCGCTCGTGCGCGAGCCGCGGTCGCCCGCGGGACGGCGGCAAGCTGAGGCTCGTGGGCACCGGGCTCTCCGGAGTGAGGAATGTGACCTTCGTGGGCGGGCGCGGCAAGGCCGACGACGCGTCGGTGAAGGTCCGGCCCTCGAGCGACCGCAGGATCACCGTCAAGGTGCCGTTCGACGCAATGAGCGGGCCGCTGGCCCTCGTGGCTCCCGGAAGCGTGGCCGCCACCGCCACCACCTCCCGCCTTTCGATTCTGCCCGCGCCCCCGCCCCCGCCGAGCACCGGCCAGCTCACGCCCGTTCCGGGGCCGCGCGATCCCGGCGCGCCTCAGCTCGAAACCGCCACGAGCAACAACGTCGCCTTCGCCGGCTCGAGCAACGGCGTGACCTTCTCCTACCGCGTCACCGCGCCGAGTCCGGTGCCGGTGGAGGTGGACCTCCTGCGCGTGACCGACGGCACGGTGGTGCAGACCTGGCAGGTCCCCTCCGTGCAGCCGGGCGTGGTGAACAAGATCACCTGGGAAGGCGTGTCGAACGGACAGCTCGAGCCTGACGGCCGGTACGCCTGGCGGCTCACCGCCACGGGCGCGAGCGGAGCCAAGGCGCGCAGCGCTCAGACGCAGGACTCCACGCGCGACTCGTTCGACCTGCACGACCACATGTTCCCGCTGCTCGGGCGACACACGTTCGGCGACGGGTTCGGCGCGCAGCGCAGCGGCCACAGCCATCAGGGCCAGGACATCCTCGCCCGCTGCGGCCTGAAGATCCGCGCGGCCGAGGCCGGAACGGTCGAGTACAACAAGTTCCAGTCCGCAGCCGGCTATTACCTCGTGATCCACGGCGCGGAGACCGGGACCGACTATGCCTACATGCACATGCGCGCGCCGTCGCCATTCGAGGCCGGCGACCGGGTGACGACCGGCGAGACGATCGGCAACGTGGGCGAGACCGGCGACGCCACAGCCTGTCACCTCCACTTCGAGATGTGGACCCCGCCTGGGTGGTACAACGGCGGCCATCCCTTCGACCCGCTGCCCTCGCTCGAGCAGTGGGACGCTTACTCGTAGGGCGTAGGGCTCAAGGCGCTAGGCCGGCGTGACCGGCGGGTTGCGGCGCTGCCTGCGCCGCTCGAACGGCTCCCAGAGCGCGAGCAGCGCGAAGGATGCGGCCACGGCGATCAGGAAGCTGCCGAGGTCGAAATGGTCGTGGTCGGCGATATGCAGCAGGTCGGTGGCGATGAAGCCGCCGATGAGCGACCCGGCCACGCCGAGGATCATCGTCCAGAGGAGCCCGATGGGCTGGCGGCCCTTGCGGAGCAGCCGGGCGATCGCACCCACGAAAAGGCCCCAGATCGCCCAAGAGATGATGGCCATGACGAAGCGGGTGGCGCGTCAGCCGCGCTGCGCCGCGCGGACGGCTCGCGCCTGCTCGGAGTCCATCCACATCTCCCAGCGACCGGAGGCCGACTGGCGCGTGTCCTGGAAGCGGTATGGACGCCGGCCGCCGAACTCCATGTGTCTCAGATGCGATACGCCGCCGAGCACGGAGGCGATCCGCCGCCGTGGCCAGCCGATCGAGTCCTCGATCTCGGGGAATGGTCGCGGGCGATCGGCGGCGGCCGCCAGCCCATCGAGGAGTTCGCGCATGAGGTCGCTGCAGCGGTCGTAGAAGCGCGCGACCTCGTCTGGATCGCAGAGCGCGTTCTCCGCCGCACACTCGGGCCGATCTCGCACGCGGCGATTGAACCACGCAGCGCCCGGGTCAGCACGTTCGGGACGGGGGCCCCTACGGGTGCGCGACGGCGGCGTAGTCGGGGCCGCCGTGCGGCCCGACCGGGATGAAGTCCATCCCGTCCGGCGTGTTGAGGTAGTTCGCGCCCGTGCCGGGCTGGTCGGTGTGGCCGTACTGCCAGACGATCTTCCGCCGCCGGGGGTCGATCACCACCACCCTGTGGCGGAAGTCGTCGTTCACGGCAATGTTGCCGTTGGGCAGCGGCATGGCGAGCGACGGGTGGTCCAGCTCCCCGTTGCCTCGAGATGGTCCGTACCTCCACAGCACGCGTCCGTGGTGGCTGATGATCAGGACGTGACCCGGGTTCGAGTAGTCGGCCAGCAGGATGCGCCCGCCCGGTAGAGGCTGCGGGTCGGACGGGTAGCTCACGGGCGCCTGCACCGCGAAGCGCAGGCGCCCGTCGGGGCCGATCTCGTCCACCCAGTGGCCCGGAATCTCGCTCACCAACACGCCGCCGTCGGGCTCGGGCGTGTCTCCGTTAACCGCTCCGAAATAGCGGGGCGGATGGTGGCGGCAATGCCCCGCCCTGCCGTACTGCCGGACGATCCGGTGGTTCTTCACGAAGAGGATCCGGCAGTTGTATGCGTCCGCCACCGCGAACGAGCCGTCGGCGAGCATGTAGGCGTCGTCGGGCGTGTGGAGGTGGGTCTGGTCCGTGCCCATCACGCCCGGATGCCCGAACAGCACGCTCAGCCGGTGATCGGCGATGCCGATCTGGACGATCGCGTGGTTGTCCTCCTCGTTCGCGATGAGGGCTTGCCCGCCCGGCTCGACGAACGTGTCGTCGTTGAAGATGAGCCTGTGGCCCGCGGCGCGGTCGGCGCCGTTGGGGAAGCGGAAGATCACGCGGCGCCGCGGCGTGACGATGAGGATGCGGTTGTTGCCGCGGTCGGCAATGAGGAGGTCGCCGCCGATTCCTGGCAACTTCGACGCGGCAGCGTACGCGGCCGCCGTGCGCGGCCCGGGGGCAACGAGATGCCGCGGCGACCACAGCGCCGCCAGCCCGCCCACCGATGCCGGAGCCACCGGTCCGCCGGGGATCACCTTCACGTGTTTCGCGCTGGCATGTGCGCGCGTGCCCTGGTGCTTGGAACCGCCACCGGCGGTCGCGAGCAAGACCACGAGGCCTACCGCGGCGAGCACGCCTACAAGAGTGAGCTGGCGTTGCCGGCGCAGCCGCCTGCGCGCTGCCCTGCGGCGTGCCTCCCGAGCGTCGGACGGACTTACGGAACTGGAAGGTCCTGATAGATCAGCCATCGGACGCCGCGCAAAATAAATGCGCAGGCACGCCTTTTAGCTAAGACGGGAATGAGAGGACCCGCAGTATCGCGGCCGGGCCGGACGACCGCAGCGCCGTGAGGGACGCGAAGGGCGAGCTATGCGAGAACGCAGGGGCCGCCGGGCGACTAGCCCGCGGCCGACCGAGGACGCCGCAGAGCGAAGCTCTCCGCGTTCCTCACTCCCATTCGATCGTGCCTGGGGGCTTGGAGGTGATGTCGAGCGTGACGCGGTTCACCTGCGGGATCTCGTTGATCATCCGCGAGGCGACGCGCTCGAGCAGGTCGTACGGGAGGCGTGCCCAGTCGGCGGTCATCGCGTCGTCGCTCGTGACCGCTCGGATGACCACGACGTAGCCGTAGCTGCGCTCATCTCCCTGCACGCCAACGCTGCGGAGATCCGCGGGCAGGACGCAGAAGGACTGCCACAGGTCGCGGTAGAGACCGGCTGAGCGGATCTCGTCCTGGAGGACGTAGTCCGCGTCGCGCAGGATGGCGAGGCGCTCACGGTTGACCTCGCCGCCGACGATCCGGATCGCGAGCCCGGGACCAGGGAACGGCTGGCGCCACACGAGGCGCTCCGGCAGGCCCAGCTCCGCGCCAACCGCGCGGACCTCGTCCTTGAAGAGCATGCGCAGCGGCTCCACGAGCTCGAACTCGAGGTCCTCGGGGAGCCCGCCCACGTTGTGGTGCGACTTGATCGTGGCCGCGCCGGTGCCGCCTCCCGACTCGATCACGTCCGAGTACAGCGTGCCCTGCACCAGGTACTTCGGATTGCCGAGCTTGGCGGCCTCCTCCTCGAACACGCGGATGAACTCCGCGCCGATCACCTTCCGCTTCTGCTCGGGATCCGTGACGCCCGCGAGGCGGGCCAGGAAGCGCTCCTCCGCGTCGGCGACCACGAGCGGCACATGGAAGTTGTCCCGGAAGGCGGCCACGACCTGCTCGCCCTCATTGCGGCGCATGAGCCCGTGATCGACGAACACGCACGTGAGCTGGTCCCCAACCGCGCGGTGCACGAGCAGCGCCGCCACCGACGAGTCGACACCACCGGAGAGGCCGCAGATCACGTGACCGTCCCCCACCTGCTCCCGGATGCGCGCGATCTGCTCCTCGGCCACCGACGCGGCACTCCAGGACATGCCGCACCCACAGATGTCATCCAGGAAGCGCCGCAGCACATCGGTGCCGTAGGGCGTGTGCACCACCTCCGGGTGGAACTGGATGCCGTACAGCCCGCGCTCGGTGTCCTCGAAGGCGGCCACCGGCGATTCAGAGGAGGACGCCAGCGCCGTGGCGCCCGGCGGAGGCTCGAACACCGTGTCGCGATGGCTCATCCAGCAGCGCTGTTCCGAAGGCAGCCCCGCGAGCAGCCGCCCGTGTTCCTGCACCGTCAGCTCGGAGCGGCCGAACTCCCCGATCGGCGCGCTCTCCACGCGTCCTCCGAGCTCGAGCGCCATGGCCTGCATTCCGTAACAGATGCCGAGGACCGGGATCCCGAGCTCGAGCAGCTCGCGCCGCAGCTTGGGAGCGTTCTCGCTGTACACGGACGCGGGGCCACCCGACAGGATCAACCCGCGCGGTGCCCGCCGCCGGACCTCGTCCAGCGGCACGTGGTGCGGCAACAGCTCCGAGAACACGCCGCACTCACGGACGCGCCTCGCGATCAGCTGCGAGTACTGGCCCCCGAAGTCAAGGACCAGGACCTCGTCCGTGGCCGGCGGCGTGTGAGCCCGCCCTGCGTCCTTGCCGGCCGGGCTCAGCCCCTCGCCGGTAAGGGTGACCTCGCTCACCTACTCGACGAGAGCCGGATCGGCCGGCGTGTGCCCGTTCGTGTCCGGAGCCGGAGCCGCCGCGGCTGCCGCCGTGGCGCCCATCCCCACCGCCTGATCTCGCTGGAGCTGCTTGCCCTCCGTCTGGAGCGCGGGCGCCACCATGACCTCAGCGCGGTGGAAGGACGGGATGTCCTCGTAGCCGCAGGTGGCCATCGACGTGCGCAGGCTGCCCATCAGATTGAACGTGCCGTCGTTCTCGTGCGCGGGCCCGAGGATGATCTGCTCGAGCGTGCCGTTCTGAGTGGTCTTCACGCGTGCCCCGCGCGGGAGCGAGGGATGGAACGTGGCCATGCCCCAGTGGAAGCCACGCCCCGGCGCCTCGTACGCGCGCGCGAGCGGAGAGCCGATCATCACGGCGTCGGCGCCGCAGGCGAACGCCTTCGAGATGTCGCCGCCGTTGCGCATGCCGCCGTCGGCGATGACCTTCACGTAGTCACCGGTCTCGAGCATGTGCTGCGAACGGGCCGCGGCCACGTCCGCGATCGCGGTGGCCTGTGGCACGCCGATGCCGAGCACGCCCCGCGTGGTGCAGGCAGCGCCCGGTCCCACGCCAACCAGCACGGCCACCGCGCCGGTGCGCATCAGGTGAAGGCCCGTGGAATAGGACGCGCAGCCGCCGACCACGACCGGCAGCGGAACCTCCTTGATGAACTGCTTGAGATTGAGCGGCTCAGACGTCGTGGAGACGTGCTCGGCGGAGATGACGGTGCCCTGGATGACCAGGATGTCGAGCCCCGCCTCGACGGCGATCTCGTAGTAGTCCCGCACGCGCTGCGGCGTGAGCGACGCCGCGCAGACGACGCCCTGCTCCTTGATCTCCTCGATCCGCCGCGCGATCAGCTCGGGCTTGACCGGCTCCTGGTAGATCGCCTGCATCTCCGCCGTGGCGTGCTCGCGCGGGAGCTGCGAGATGCGCTCGAGCTGATCCTCAGCGTCCTCATAGCGCGTGAAGATGCCCTCGAGGTTGAGCACGGCGAGCCCGCCGAGCTTTCCGAGGATCCCCGCCGTGCGCGGCGAGACCACGCCGTCCATGGCGGACGCGAGCAGCGGAAGCTCGAAGCGATAGGGCCCGAGCGTCCATGTGATGTCGATGTCGTCAGGGTCCCTCGTGCGGCGCGAGGGGACAATTGCAATGTCATCGAAGCCGTAGGCACGACGGGCCTTTTTGCCTCGACCAATCTCTACTTCCATGAAGGCATCCTAGGTTCGGCGGCGGACTGAAAAAGCACGATACCAACGGCCCGCCGCCCAATCCTGGGCCCAAAATCCGCAGCTTGCGGGGTTTTAGGTCGGCGGGCTAGGCGGCGTCCGCGCCCGCCACGACACGCAGGCGCTCGAGCGCCCGGCGGATCAGCCGTGAAACATGCATCTGCGAGATGCCGATCCGTTCCGCGATCTCCACCTGGGTCAGCCCTTCGGCGAAGCGCAGGTAGAGGATCGAGCGCTCGCGCTGGGGCATCGCCCGCAGCGCACGGCCGAGCGTGGCGCTGTGCTCCACGAGCTCGAAGCGGCCGTCCGTTTCGCCCATCGCATCGGCGTACGTGGTGCGCTCGTCGTCGCTCGAACGCAGCGGAGCGTCGAGCGAGATCGTGTCGTAAGCCGCCCCGGCCTCCATCGCCTCGAGCACCTCCTCGACTGGCGCCGACAGCTCCGTCGCGAGCTCCTGGGGCGTGGGCGAACGGCCGAGCTCGCCGGACAGATGCTCCACCGCGTCGTTCAGCTTGAGCACGCGCTCCTGAAGGCCGCGCGGCACGTGGACCGCCCAGCCGGAGTCGCGGAAATGGCGCTTGAGCTCGCCGAGAATGGTCGGCACCGCGTAGCTCGAGAAGCCTGTGCCCTGCGAGCTCTCGAAGCGGTCGATCGCCTTCACGAGACCGACGCTCGCCACCTGCACGAGGTCCTCGAGTGGTTCGCTCGCGCGCTCGTAGCGGCGAGCGAGACGACGCGCCAGCGGCAGGAACCGTCGCACGAGCTCCTCGCGCGCGCGCACGTCGCCGTTGCGCTGGTAGGCCAGGAACAGAAGCTGCTCCTGGCGGCGTCCGCCCTCCTGACGGGCGAGGGATGCAATGTCGGGGCCGTGTTGCCGGTCGCGGGCGCGCGGGGCTGCGCGCGAGCGACGCCGCTGAGACTGCGCAATCTGCGCCTTCATGGGTCCGTCCTGTCCGGGTAACGGGTTCCGAAGGTCCGTGGGCGACGCCTGGTCGCTCGTCCCTTCCGCTTGGAACCACCGTCCGGCAGGGCGCCCCTTGCGTCAGTGCGCGGTGTCGGCCGATACTGCGTCCAGGTAGGTGCTTCCCGACCCGTCGACCGGGTAAACCGAGCCGCTTCTGGTGCGGCTCAGCGCCTGGCTTCGGCGGCGGAGACGTCCAGGCTCTCCACCCTCACGTCCGGCACGAGGCGCTCAACCTCCCTCGGGTCGAGCACGCCCGCACCGAAGTGCTGGGTGGACTCGGCGCCGCAGGCCACGCCGAAGCGCACACACTCCTCAGCGGGCTTGCCGCCGTAGCGAGCGGCCACGTAGCCAGCGAGGAAGGCGTCCCCGGAGCCCACCTTCGAGATCGGCTCGAGCGGGTCGAGCGTGGCGCGATAGAGCGTGCGCTCGGACTCGCCGAGCAGGGCGAGGCAGCCGGAGGCCCTGGTCATGATCACCTCGCCGGCGCCGAGCTCGGCGATCTCGTGCAGGCCGGTGAGCCTGTCCTGGTCGTCCGAGAACTCGTGTCCCACGAGCTCCTCCGCCTCGAGCTCGTTGGGCGAGACCACTGTGGGCTCGGCGCGCGTGCCGAGCAACATCGCGTCGCCCTCTGAGTCGAGCACGGTCGTCACGCCCAGCTTGCGGAGCTCCATCACAAGCCGCGCGTACACGTCCGCCTCGACGCCGCGCGGAAGGCTGCCCGAGAACACGCAGATCTCCGCCCCCTTGGCCAGGTAGAGCAACTTGTCCACGAACAGCTCGAGCTCCGCGTCGGTGACGAGGGGGCCGCGCTCGTTGATCTCCGTCTGCTCGCCGGAGGTCGGATCCACCACCGCGGTCGACATGCGCGACTCCTCGCGGATCCGCACGAAGTCGTTGAGGATCGCCTCCTCGGTGAGCTGCTCGATGATGCGGGTGCCGGTCGGGCCGCCCGCCACACCGGTGGCGATCACGGGCTGGCCGAGCTTCTTCAGCGCACGCGCGACGTTGACGCCCTTGCCGCCCGCCATGGAGCGCTGCTCCACGGAGCGGTGGCGGCGCCCGAGCCGGAAGTTCGGCACGGCGAGTGTCCTGTCGATGGC